>QIGT01000245.1 GCA_003230835.1 Gammaproteobacteria bacterium | reverse complement strand
AAGACGTGGGTAACGTGCAATTGTTGGAGCACGTCAATCTCACCGTGCCCGACCAAAGTATCGCGTCTATGTTTTATGTGACCGGCTTGGGCTTCACCCGCGATCCATATATCGATTTTGGCACGTTTAACATGTGGATCAACCTAGGTGATCAACAGTTTCACTTGCCGACAAACAAAGCCCAGATACTACGCGGGCACATTGGCGTGGTGGTTCCAGATCTCGATGAACTGCTCAAGCGTTTAAACTTTATCTCTAAGAGCCTACACAACACACAATTTTCCTACACCTCGAACGATGACTTTTTAACCCTAACCTGTCCCTATGGAAATAAATTCAAAGTATATGCTGCAAGCAGCTATCCACGCATGGATATCGGTATCGCCTACCTACAGTTCGACGTTCCGACCACCACCACTGCTGGCATCGCACGGTTCTATGAACAAGTGCTAGGTTGCCCCGCGCAACATAGCGATGACACCACCACTGTCGCAATGGGTCACAATCAGCAACTCATCTTTAGCGAAACCCGAACCGAACTCGCCCCGTATGATGGCCACCATATTGCGATATATGTCTCCAACTTTTCAGCACCTCACAACTGGCTTAGTCAACGCGAGCTAATATCCGAAGAGTCAGATCAATATCAATATCGTTTCCAGAATATCGTCGAGCCTGAAAGCGGCAAGTTGCTGTATGAACTTGAACACGAGGTTCGTTCACTCAGCCATCCCATGTATCGACGGCCCCTGGTGAATCGAAATGCGTCCACCAACTTTTTTACTTACCGCAAAGGTAATGAACAATTTACTCCGGCACCGAGGAACTAACCCTGTCATGACCGAAGCTGCAAACTTTTTTTTCGCCGAGACTGAGCCATACTATTTACCCCTCAACGATGAGATCGAGATTTTTCGTGCCGCATATAGTGCTCGTTTGCCTGTTCTGTTAAAGGGCCCCACGGGGTGCGGAAAAACTCGATTTGTCGAACACATGACCTGGCGTTTATATCGAGAAACTGCCAATCCATTAGAAGTTCCCCTGGTCACTATTTCGTGCCACGAAGATTTAACTGCAACCGATATGGTGGGGCGCTATTTGCTCAAAGGCGATGAAACAATTTGGGCAGACGGACCACTCACCCGCGCCGTGCGTACAGGTGCTATTTGCTATTTGGATGAAATCGTCGAAGCGCGCAAAGACACCACTGTACTGATTCATTCCCTCACCGACCATCGTCGCATTCTACCCATCGATAAAACCGGCGAATTGGTCTCGGCCCATCCAGAGTTTCTCCTGGTGATCTCGTACAATCCAGGCTATCAAAGTGTGCTGAAAGATCTCAAACCTAGCACTCGACAGCGCTTCGTCAGTCTAGAATTCGACTACCCTTCGGTTGAAACAGAAGCCGCCATCATTACTCACGAATCGGGAATTGACCTGGGCACAGCAGAACATCTCGCCACTATCGGCGAACGCGTACGCAACTTAAAACAGCACGGATTTGAAGAAGGGGTGAGTACCCGTTTGCTTATTTACACCGGTGAGTTAATGGCAGCCGGAATATCGCCAAGGCGAGCGGCAGATGTTGCTATCATCACAGCCGTATCTGACGATGCCATTGTGCAGCAGGCTGTTGCCGATATTGTTGATGTCATTCTACCCTGAATTAAAGTGTTAGAACTCTCCGACATTGAAGATACGCTCACTCTTTTCACAGAAGGTATCGCCGGTAGGTATTTCCACCTCAAAACGTCAGATGAATTCTCCAGCCACCGACGTCTCGCCTTGGGTGACGATGGCACCGGACAAACCAGCGATACGCTATATCTTCCTCAGCAACTGGATGCTCCAGATCGAGGCAGTTATCGCGTCCTTATCATGGAGCAACTCGGATTACGCGAATGTGGCACCTTTGGTTTTAGGATGCAGCGGGCGCTACAAACAGTGGCTGCACTTAACCAGTTATATCAGCCCGCAAACAACACCACACCCCGAACTGGCGATTATCAACTGTTATTCAGCAGCTTCGCACAGCCACCCCTGGCCGCAGATATTTTTAATCTGTTAGAAAAAAGCAGGGTATTGGGACACCTACATCGCACTTACCCAGGTCTACGCAAACACATTTCCAGCTATCACCAGCATTTGCTGCTTATTGGTGAGGTTTCATCAGATCCGATGGTGACAGGTATACGCCACCTGTGGCGTACTCAAAGCAGTTCACCCGCGCACCCGCTGAGTCCATTGCCCGAGGAAAAATGGCACCAACTGTGCCAGGCGTTAGATGCTCTGCGCCGCAACCAAACCACAGTGTATGACAGCGTGGAAGAACTTTGCCGACTGTACCAGTCGATTGAAGACAGCTATGTATTCACCCAGGCAAACCGCTATGCACAACCCGAAGACTCTCTACCCGATTGGCTGACCCGTGAACAGCGCATCAACGAATGGGAGGAAAAGCTTGAGCAACTGAGCATGTCGATGGCGGTGGAAATGTTGCAAGCCGAAGAATTAGAAGCTGAGCGAGGTAACACCGATGATGGCGCAGTGCGAGAAGCCGAAGTAGACATCAAATCTTTAATCGATGAACGCGACAGCTTGAAACGCCGAATCGATATGGAGAAATCTGCAGTTCAACATGCACTAGGTGTTGATCGATCTAACGCCCGTAGTTATCGATATGATGAATGGAATCACCTCACACACCAGTACCTTCCCAATTGGTGTCGCGTTTTTGAAGAACAACTCTGCGCTGGCGACGAGGAAGATGTTGAGCCACTGCGACAGGCGATTAGAAACTTTCGCGCCAGGGTACAAAAGCAACTACAACAAATTCGTCCAACCGGTCTGCAGAGAGTTTCGCGGGTGCAAGATGGCGACGAATTAGACCTCAATGCCATCATCGAAGCACGTCAGGATATTCGTGCCGGCCACTCCCCATCTGAGCGATTCTACTCACGTAAAGAACGTATGCACCGAGATGTCTGCGCGATATTCTTAGTCGACCTGTCTGCCTCTACAGACGACCCCATCGATCCGCCACAACCTCAAGACTGGTCTGACGTCGACGAAGAAGGCACACCGAACTTACGAGATCCTTGGGATACCCCAATAGGTGATGAAGATTTCGATGCAGAGCCAAACCGGAAAATCATCGATATTCAACGAGAAGCCATGGTGGTGATGGCTACTGCCTTAGACGCACTAGGCGATAGCTACGGTATCTACGGCTTTTCCGGATACGGCAAAGACTGTGTTGAAGTTTTTGTTGCGAAGGAGCCCGATCAAGCGTTTTCCAACAAGACCTTACAAGCAGTTGCCGCAATGAAACCGAAACGCTCCACTCGTATGGGACCCGCGATTCGTCACAGCGTGCACAAGCTCATGCAATCTGGTCACGCCATGAAGGTTCTGATTGTCATCAGCGATGGTTTCCCACAAGATTCAGACTATGGACCGCAGCGTGGCGATCATGAGTATGGGGTTGAAGATACCGCCAAAGCACTGCGTGAAGCACAACAAAAAGGCATCGAGACTTTCTGTGTCACGGTGGATCGCTCTGGACAAGATTACTTAAAACATATGTGCCCCGATTCCCGTTATCTGGTCATTGAAGAAATGCAAGACCTACCCGATCAACTGTCAAAAGTATACGCAGCCCTCACCGGCCGCTAAGGCTCAACTATGGACTCAAAAGTAACTTACCGAGACGCCGAGAGCGGATATTTCGAAAAGCGTGGGCTGAAACGTTACGCAGGCGTGTTTTCACTTTGGGCCTTAGGCGTAGGCGCTGTGATATCTGGCGACTTTTCTGGATGGAACCTAGGCGTTGGGCAAGCTGGTTTCGGCGGCTTCCTAATCGCTTTAGTGATTATCACCATCATGTACTCGGGTTTGTGTTTTTCTATCGCAGAAATGTCACCGGCACTCCCGCACACTGGCGGTGCTTATTCTTTTGCGCGGACCGCGTTGGGCCCTTGGGGTGGATATATCACCGGGCTTGCCGAAAACATGGAATACGTCATCACCACTGCCGTGGTGTGCTACTTCACCGCCGCATATTTACAAAACATTTTTTCCACCCCAGACGTCGCCCAACCTTTTTGGTGGCTCGGCTTGTACGTTACTTTCGTAGGCATGAATATTTACGGCGTGGAGGCATCTTTTCGTTTCATCGTTCTGATTACCTTGGTCGCTCTGGCCATTCTTGCGGTATTTTTTGTTAGTGCGGTGCCGATGTTTGAATGGGCAAATCTGTGGAATATCGAACCTGACGAAGGCAACAGCATATATCTACCGTTTGGCGTTGGAGCCATAGGTGCTGCATTGCCTTTCGCAATTTGGTTATACCTTGCCATCGAACAGCTACCGCTGGCCGCAGAGGAAGCCGTTGACGTTAAACGCGATATGCCACGGGGAATGGTTTGGGGACTAATCACCTTGGTCATTACTGCTTTCTTAGTGAC
This sequence comes from Gammaproteobacteria bacterium, assembly GCA_003230835.1. GTDB lineage: Bacteria > Pseudomonadota > Gammaproteobacteria > Pseudomonadales > Azotimanducaceae > UBA4421. The sequence continues at coordinate 7,566 of QIGT01000245.1, read as the reverse complement.
TTTTCTGAACATGGGGATTGGCGGTGGCGCTGCCTACTTTGGCTCTCAGACCGAAGAACCTTTGTTAGAAGGTCTCATCTTAACCCTGGGCGTCACCGGTGGCAAAGCGTTCGGACTTATCGCGGTAGCCGGTTTAATCGCTAGCTTCCATGCCATCATCTATGCCTACGGCCGTAACATTTACTCGCTAAGCCGCGCTGGCTATTTCCCGAGTTGGTTGTCTGTCACTCATCCAACCCGCAAAACCCCACATGTAGCCCTAATATCTGGTGCGGTATTAGGCTATCTGGTGTTGTTGATACTGCATTTTGCAGATACTAGTGGTGCATTTGGTGGAGTTATTTTAAACATGGCTGTATTTGGTGCGATGATTGCGTATGCCATGCAAATGGTGTCTTACTTGGTATTAAAGAAACAATTCCCTGACATCGAACGCCCCTATGTCAGCCCCTTAGGTGCGGCTGGTGAGTGGGTCGCGTTGATTATTTCTATAGGCGTGTTGTTCGCACTATTTCTCTACGCAGAGTTCCGGCCGGGGGTTATCGGTGTGGCTGTGTGGTTTTTTGCGGGACTTGCTTATTTCGCTTTTTACGCCCGTCATCGCATGATCCGTTCTCCGGAAGAGGCTTTCGCTGAACAGTTTCGGCGCACGCGCTCCTAGTGTGATTGAGACGGAGAACTATTCGCACTGAACCTGGGGAGATAAGAATGAGCGAGTCACTACAAGCCAGTGAAAATCATCGCGTCTCTTTGCGTAGAGAGACGCGCAGAGAGACGCGCAAATAGAAAAGCGCTCTTTCGAGCGCTGCTAAATCAGAAGAGTTTTAGTCGTCGAATACCATGAACAAATGCAGCAGCGCGGTGAACATGTTGTAGACCGACATGTATAACATAGCCGTCGCACGTATGTAGTTGGTTTCGCCGCCGTTCAAGATCGAGCTCGTTTGCCACAAGATGGTGGCACTCATGAGCAAAACCACACCCGCGCTGATGACAGTATAAAACGCGGAAAAATCAAACACTAGACTCAATACCGCCGTGGCCAGCAACACCATCCAGCCGACGTGCACAAAACTGGTCATGAAGCTGAGGTCTTTCTTAGAAATCAGCACCACACTACTGAGGCCGATGAAAGCCACTGCAGTGGTCGTAAGCGCGGAACCCACAATTTCCCCACCATTAGGCAGTTGTAGATACAAGCTAAGTATTGGGCCTAGGATGTAGCCCAGAAAGCCGGTGAAAGCGAAGGTCATAACCAAACCCATGCCACTGTCTGCAGTTTTATGCACCAGATAACTGAGCCCCAAAACACCCACCAAACACAGCCACATAGGCGGTCGTGGTGCACTTAAAGCCATGGCCACATAGGCAACCAAGGCACTAAAAGCGATGGTTATCCCTAAAAGCAGGTAGGTGTTTCTCAAAACCTTGTTGGTTTCAAGTTGAGACAAACCTGCAATGTTAACCGCAGGTTTGGCTTGAGATATTGAACGATCATCCATGGTAAAAACCACCTAATTCGATGTACTAGACGTTAATATTGGGCCATCTAGCCACAATTGCAAGTCGCTACTTAGACTACTAACGTGTCGGATATCACGAATAGATCTATGGAGTACTCTTGATCGTTGTTTTTACCGCCGACAGCAAGCCCGTTGTCACAGATGCAGCTCTGGTGCTAAGCGCAATTGATATCGACAACCAGATTACCAGCATGGCATCGGGGTGGTCGCTATTGGTACAGGAGCAAGACCAACAGCGTGCACACACCCAGCTACAGCTGTATTGGCAAGAAAACCAACCTTCGAAAATTACCCCGGTAGAAGCCACCATTGTCGACAGCGGTTGGCCTGGGGTGATCGGCTATCTTTGCTTGATATGGTTCATACCTGCCGCGCAGGCCTTTACCACTCTAGACCTGTTGGCGCTTGGGCGTCTTGACGCAGGATTGGTCACCACAGGTGAGTGGTGGCGGGTAGTTACCGCTTTGACACTGCATGGTGACATCGCGCACATTATTGCAAATTCACTGTTCGGTGCAGTGTTCGGGCTTTTCGTAGGACGTTATCTTGGTTCCGGATTCGGATGGATGTTGGTGTTGATATGTGGTGCACTCGCCAACCTTGCCAACGCTTTTGTACAAGCCGATAGCTTTCGTGCCATTGGGGCATCTACCGCCACGTTTGCAGCATTGGGTATCGTTCCCGCCTTTGGTTGGCGACGGGGCTTTTTTCGCGGTAAAGGATTTAAACGCGGCTTCGCACCTATATTTGCCGCCATCGCCTTATTGGTGTTTACCGGATTTGGTGGCGAAAATGTAGACGTATTAGGGCACGTATTTGGCTTTAGCGCCGGAATTGTTATGGGCTTAGTCGTCGCCAACACAAACTTCGACAATATGAGCAAGGCTGATCACCAACGCGCTGGCGTCTTCGCTATAGGCGTAGTGCTTAGTGCATGGCTATTCGCGCTATAAAAAACTAGGTTGCCGGCCCAACAAGCTCGCGAACAACTTTCTCCCGCACACCAATCCAAGCCCACACTATAAGGTACGCAGCCAGACCTAACATGAGTGCACTCGCTGTACCAACCTTGTCTGCAAGTGAACCAATCAGCAAGGCACCCAGAGGCATGAGGCTATAGGTGATACCGTGTATACCCATCACGCGACCACGTAGAGTATCAGGTACCGCCACCTGTAAGGCCGTGTTCGACAATACTAAGAAAACAGAAATACCAGCCGCGGCAGCCAAGGCAAACAGTAAACTCAAGGCGTAGCTCGGAATCAATGTGACCAAGGCGAAGCCGAACAACATTGCAACGGCAAACGCTGCAGCTGCCAGCATAATCTTGCCGTAGGCAGAATTAGCTCTAACGACGCCAACCAGCATCGTCCCCACAATCGAGCCTGCTCCGGTAGCGGACATGAGAACTCCAAATCCGGCCGGCCCTGCTTGTAACATCTTTGCAAACGCTGGCATGAGTTGCATATATGAACCCAGAAATAGCATTGTTGCATAACAAAGCAATATCAAGTTGCGAAACAATGAGTGACTCAAAATGAAACGCACGCCTTCTAAGGTTTGTTGCACAGGTGAGGTGCTTTTTTCACCGGGTAACTTTATGTCGATACGTGATATCACCAGCAGCATAACGAGGTAACCCACAGCAGCTAAAGCAAATATTAACGAGGGGGCGTACCAAGCCAATAGAATTCCGCCCAAGGCAGGTAGGACCATGCGTGTCACCTGCCAAAGTACGGAATTCAGAGCCACCGCTGACAACAACGCTGGGCGATCTATCAGGTGAGGAAAGAAAGATTGGCGAGCCGGCCAATCGATACCGCTGACAACAGAAATCGCAGCCGCTACCAACCATATTTGCCACACACTAATCAGGCCTGTCACATCCAGAACTGCTAACAACATCAGCAACGCACTGTTCAGCACAGTGGTGCATATGAGCACAAGCCGCTTGTCGAAACGGTCTGCAATAACACCCCCAACAAGAGTCAGCGCTATCGCGGGCAAGGCCGTTGCTGCTCCCAATATGCCCAAGTCCAAAGTAGAACCAGAGATATCGTAAACCAACCAACCCATGGTTAACGAAGCAATTTGCCAGCCGCCAACAGACGCTAAAGAAGCGAGCCAATAACGTCGATAAAAACTAAAGCCCAAGGCTGGATAACGTTCTACAATTCGCATCTACTAATTGCTCCTACTATTCGCATCTACCACGGCTCGAATATGATTTACAACGACGCATCAGCAATCAACTTCCAAGACCCGTTGCCCAGTGCCGTTGATGTGGTGATTATTGGCGCGGGTATCATCGGCATCTCAACTGCGTGGTACCTCTCTAACAACGGCATTTCAGTACTGGTTTGCGATAAGGGCCGAGTTGCCGGGGAGCAGTCGAGCCGCAACTGGGGATGGATTCGCCAGCAAGGACGAGACCCTGCTGAGCTGCCCATCGCAATCGACAGCATCAACACCTGGCAATCACTGTCCTTAGATCTCGACGAAGACATCGGTTTTACCCGCCAAGGGGTCCTCTTCCTAGCTGCAAACGAATCCCAACTGGCACAGTACGAGAATTGGCTAGGTCACGCGGCTCAACACCAACTCGACACAAGAATGTTGACCCGCAATGAAGTTAACACGCTTTTTAAAGATAAGCCCCTTGACTGTGTTGGGGGCATATATACGCCAAGTGATGGTCGGGCAGAACCCTTCAAGGCGGTTCCTGCGCTTGCCAGAACAGTGCGTAAGCAGGGTGGTTTAATTCGCGAAAACTGCGCGGTTCGCAGCCTCGATATGCAAGGCGGAAAAGTATACGGGGTGGTGACCGAAAGCGGTACGGTCCGCACCAGTAGTGTGGTGTGTGCTTCGGGTGCATGGGCAAGCCTATTTATGGCGAATCTTGGGATAAACTTGCCCCAGCTCACCGTGCGCGCGACTGTGGCTCGTACCGTGCCGGCAGAAAACGTATTTGATGGCGCTGCGAGTCTAGGCGAGGTGACCATTAGGCGCCGTCAAGATGGCGGCTATACAGTGGCTTCGAGTGGCACCAATGAGCACTACATAGGCGCAGATAGCTTCCGCCACATGATGAAGTTTATGCCCGCTCTCAAAGCCAGCTCGCGTTTCATCAAGCTACGTCTTGGAGGCGATGTCGTTACGCGCCTGCTGCCTACCCGACATTGGCAAGACGACGAAGTAACCCCCTTCGAAAAGACTCGCGTGCTCAATCCTGCGCCCTCCAAAACCGCACTGGCTAGGATGCGAAAGGATCTCGATAAACGCTTACCCAAGCTTGCCAGTGCGCCATTCGCGCAAGCCTGGGCAGGCATGATTGATGTCATGCCAGACGTTGTGCCGGTGATGGACGAAGTAGCCGAGTATCCTGGCTTCTATCTAGCGACCGGATTCAGTGGCCACGGCTTCGGTATCGGTCCTGGTGCAGGGCGAGTGATGGCCGACATGGTGATGGGCAAACCAAGTGCCCATGATCTTTACCGATTCCGCCTATCACGTTTTTTCGATGGGACTAAGATGAGACCCGGACCAGGGCTTTGAAGCGCACGTCTATTGACGATGGATGCTGCTGCAACTTCAAATCGATCAACTGCAACTCGATATGCCAGTGTAGCGCATCAATCCGAGCTAAATGGGCGTTAAGCTTGAGTTCAGGTAATGTAGGCTACTGTGTTAAATAGAGGCAATAGAGTATTTCATTACAGCCGGGGGAAACGCTTATGCATTTCCAAGTCAATCAGTTTCATAGCGACGCTTTGCGTAGCAAATTCATAGCGCTCATCATGTTGGTGGCTGCATTGTGCTTTATTCCCGCAACTACGCTGGCCGCCGAAGCTGATGTGGTTAGCGTAGAACCGGCGCCACTGCTTAACCAAGCACAGCTGGCAGAACTGGTCTCCCCGGTTGCTCTTTATCCAGATGACCTGCTAGCCATTGTTCTTCCCGCAGCCACCTACCCTTTACAAATTGTAGCTGCAGCGCGCTTCCGCGCAAACGTCGCTAACGACGGCCAAGAGCCTAATGAAGATTGGGATGAATCTGTGGTGGCTTTGCTCAATTATCCAGAAGCGCTCGCCTTATTGAACGACGACATTGACTGGACGTGGGAATTAGGCCAAGCGGTTCTCGCTCAACAGTCAGACATCATGATCGCGGTGAAAGATTTTCGCCAAGAGGTCTACGCCAAAGGAAACCTCGAAACCGACGACAAGCAAGTTGTTTCCATCGAAGATGACACGGTGATCATTACACCCGCCGACCCTGAGGTGGTGTATGTACCTTACTACGAGCCACGACAGGTTGTGGTGTACCAATCTGAGCCTGTGTATCATTACTACCCCACTGCATACCCAGTTTACTATTTTCCCTATCACCGCAATCACCATTTTTATAATACTGGTTTCTGGGGTATCAGCTCTATCTTCTCGCTGGGATGGGGCCATCACAACGTCAACCACTACTTTCATGACAATCGCCGCCATCGTTACTATGGTCGCGCTTACCACCGCAGCCATTTTCGCTACACCAATCGCTACTATCAGCCCCATGCATACCAGCGGCGCTTGTCCCATCGTTCGCTCGCCCGGCACGGCTACGCCAACGCAGACCATTGGCGCCCTGATCGACGTCACGTAGGTTCTCACCAACGATATCAAGATCGTCGCCACAATCAGCACAGTTATCGTGACCAGGGTAGAAAACATAACAAGTACAAACGACATACACAGCGAAATGCGCAACATCACTACGCCGGCTACGCCGAAAATCGTAGGCAACGTAGCATCAACCAGCGTTCTAGCGTGCATAGACAACGCTCGGCTTCGCGCATCAACACAGGCAAGCGTCTAGAGCTAGGGCGCAGCCACAATGATCGAAAGATCATGCGTAACAACCAAGCAAATCAGCGAACTGTGAACGGGATGTTGTCGCTAGATAGCCAGCGCAAGCAAACCCTCGAAAGAAAGCAGCACACCCCCGTGCGTGCGCAAAAACGCGATAGTGTATCCAAGCAACAAACTCGTCAGCAACACCCTGTCGAACAACAACGTCGTCAAATTCGAAAACAACAACGCCAACGTTCAGCGCACTCACAACCAAGGAACGTACAATCACAGCACCAATCGAATCGGCCCGTGCGAAAGCAACGGCGTGTACAGCGAAGAAACGAAGGGCAAATAGCACGCAACATACAACAACGACCTCGGGTTCAACGCGCGCGAGTCCGCGAACAGCCTAAAGTGCAACGCAAGAGTGCACATGAATCAAAACGCGTGAACAACGGCAGCCATGAGCGAAGTCACGCTAAACGGGGGGAGCATAAAAGCCGCTCCGGGCACAGGCGCAAGGAACGCGCTCATTAGAAATTGCGGTTAAAAGGGTGTCGATTTGTTAGTGCTCGAGCATTACACTCGAACCACACGCGTACCAATATTGCCACCGCCTAGCAAGTCAACAAAAGCATCCGGAGCTGCTTCTAATCCCTCTACTTCATCCGTTAAGCTCTTAAGTTGTCCTGATTGTAGCCAGGCTTGAATGTTTTCTCGGGCTTCGGCATATCGATCGACGACATAATCGAACAATAGAAAACCACGCATGGTGAGCCGTTTGTTGATCAACAGCCCAGGAATGCCTTTAGGACCTGGCTCGGGACGGTCCGTATCATATTGGGAAACCACCCCGCAACAAGCTATCCGCCCGCCTATATTGAGGCGAAATAGTGCAGAGCCTAAAATCATACCGCCGGTGTTATCAAAATAGACGTCTACGCCATCAGGGGTCGCGGCCTTCAGTGCATCACGAAAGCCGTTGTCATGGTAATTTAGGCTGGCATCAAAGCCTAAATCTTGGGTCAAGATCAAGCCTTTGGCCTCGCTTCCACATACACCCACCACTTGCGTGTCCTTAATTTTTGCCATTTGACCTACCATGTGACCAACCGACCCAGCCGCTGCTGAAACTAAGACGGTCTCTCCTGCCTTGGGCTGCCCGACATCGAGCAATCCAAAATAGGCGGTCAGGCCATTTACCC
>QIGT01000208.1 GCA_003230835.1 Gammaproteobacteria bacterium | reverse complement strand
AAACTGAATTAGACTCGCCGTGGGAATTCCTTCACTTTCTAGTTTTTCCACCACCGCATGGCTGATTTTATAATTAATCGGTATTTGAACAGTCTGCAGAAAAACATTTTGTACGATATATAAAAAAAATACGGACATTATGCCAGCTATGATTGGGGTGGTAGCCCAACCACTGGTGATACGCAGCGCGACTCCCCAATCGATTTGGGAACCCCCTTTTAACAAGCCCACACCAATCACGGCACCAACCACAGCCTGACTGCTAGAAACGGGAACCAGGGGCACAGTGGGCAGAGAGTGGCTGGCTAGAAACAACTCCAGGCCTTCGGACGAAAATAGAAAAAGAACTATAGAATGCGCCATAACCACAACCCAGGCGGCGACTGGTGTCAGCGGCATGAGACTTTGCCCGACCGTTAACATGACTCGTTTTGAGTAGGTGACAATTCCAATAGCGATGGCCACAGACCCGATTAGGAAAAGTTGCTGCACGGAATTCAGGCTCAATATTCCTACATTGATTTCCGAAAATGTGATTGAAGGAATAAACACGCCCATTACGTTGGCTATATTGTTAGCCCCCAAACTGTAGGCACCGAAAGCCCCGGCTAAGATAAGACCAAGTCGAGTAACCCAATCGAGTGTCAACAGGTGGGGTTTAGTGCGACGTAGAACCCAAGTGGTCAGCTGGTACAGCAATGTGGCAGTGATGGCCGCAAGTACAGGACATAACACCCAGGTTAATAGAATGGTTGTTAAAGTAGCGGAATCGGTGTCTACACCGGCAAAAATATTCCAGCCGACAATTGCGCCGACAATCGCCTGGCTGGTTGAGACTGGCAAGCGGGCTTTTGTCATCCAGTACACAGTAAGCGCCGCGGAACTTGCGGTAGTAAACGCTCCGCCAATGGCGTTTACTTCACCAAGCTTTCCGAGCGTGTGCGCTGCACCTTCACCGCTGATGATGGCGCCTAAAATAACAAAGATCGAACCAATGATTGCCGCCGTCGTGAACTTCAGCATTTTGGTACCCACGGCGGTACCAAAAATATTTGCAGCGTCGTTAGCGCCTAATGACCAGCCTAGAAACAGACCGCTGGATAAAAACAACAAGGTGGTAAACTCCACTCAATCTACACCTAAACCAGACGTTTAATTGCGTAGATAGTGAGAGAATCGGCGATATCTTCCGCTCGATTAGCCACCACATCGATGCGCTCAATAAAGTAACGTAAGTGGATTTTATCCACTTTGTCGAGATTTGAATTGAACACTGCAATGCGCAAGTTGGAACAATGTTTATCGGCTTGGCTTTCCTCGAAAACCACCTTGTGGCAATAATCCCGTACTGCTTCGGTGTCCCTAAAAAATGCTCGAGCCGCCTGCAACAAGTGTTCCACGCAGAGAGCGGTACTTTCAGCAAGTTCGATAAACCCGGAGTGCAGCTCAGCGGGGATATCGGGTTTTTCTATCTGCAGCGCGTAGCTGACGGCCATTTGCGGAGACAACAGACTATCAACATTTTCGATCAGAGCGAGCACATCACTGCGTAGATCAGGGATTAGTGTTTTTTCATAAAGATAGGATTCGATTCCACGTCGTAACTCATCGGCCTGGGACTCGAGCTTGTCCAATTCTTCGATAGTTTGATTAAACTTTTCAATGTCTTTTGGTGCTTTAAAGTAATACTTCAGCACTTTGAGAAAGAGCAAAGAGGCATCACCAACCTTGCTGAAAAATAAATCTATGTCGTTTTGTATGATCCGCGTTCCGCCTAAGAAGCCGAAGCGTTTGGTTTTAAGTCTAGGTTCAAGCATTTAGACAGCAACCACCGAGCAGCCAACAACTACCGAGGAATGCGCCAAGGCAGGCGTCAGAAATATTAACGTTCTATTTATCTGTTTATTCAGCTTATTTAACCCAGACAACCTTGCTCGCCTTGTTTTTGCTTTTTTTGAGCTCTTTGCTTTAAATACTCTTGCACCACTGGTGCCCCTTCAAATATTCGACGTTGGCCAATATCAGCCTGCTCTTTGGTAGGTACCACTTGGTAGGCAATAGCTTCACCGGTGTGAATGTCTTCGATGAGCATCGTCCATACACTGTCAGCCATATGATATTGCCAGCCACTCTGGTAGACGAAAGCTTAACATTGGGCTCACTGACTGACAATCGATAATGTCAGAATAAGTCAGTGTTCTTACAAACGATAAAAAACTAAAGACAAATTCTAACAAGCTATTAGAACACTGAAATATTCGATAAATTTCGGTATTCACGATCCACAACAGCACGAATCTGCGATTGCAAAGTTTATGGCAGTAGCTATTCAGGTGCTATCTGAAACGGGTAATACTGAGTTAATCAGACAATTTCAACTTCTCAAATAGGCCTGAACAGGCATATCCCGGGAGGTATTCATCAGGTTTCGAAGCGGATGGTGTCTACCTGATCAATTATCAGAAAACTTCGTAGGATGCAATGGAATGGCCTTGCAATGGTCACGTAATCGCATCAGGCCACCGTATCAGAACATGATGCAATTGCGCGGCTCCTTCTATCGGTATTAGCTTATGGCGCCGATACGTCGGCGTGACTGGCCGTGTATTCGAGGTTACAACCCCCATAACAACGGACCGAGAACCGGAAGTGTAATCAATTCTCCCTCTGCAAGAGATAGTAGATTGAAACAGAGTGGGTAACGTGCATAATTCGGACAATGAAGAGAGTAAATCCCCAAATCGCACCAAAAATAGCTTTTCTCCGTTTAGCAGAGGAACTGGGGAACATTTCTCAGGCCTGTCGTATCACGGGCTATAGCCGAGATACCTACTATCGCTTGAAAAAGTTGTTTGATACGGGTGGTGAAGCTGCGTTACGCAACCGTAAACGTTCAAGAGAATTAACAAAAAACCAGGTCGACATTGCAATCCAAAAGCACATTCTTAAACTCGCTTGCGAACACCCTGAATTGGGTCAAAAGCGAGTCGCAGAGAGACTTTCTAACCAAGGAATGGAGGTTTCACAAAACGGCGTGCGCTCGGTGTGGCTACGCTACGACTTAGAAACCCACAGCAAACGCCTACAGGCATTACAAGCAAAATGCGATCAGGGTGAGTTGCTCATCACCGAAAAACAGATGGAGGCGTTTCGTTTTCTCGCCCAGAGTTTGATGGACGGCACTGGCGAGCTAGTTTCCAAATACCCTGGTTATTTGCTGGTGCAAGATACTTTCGAGGTCGATCATTTTCCCGAATTGGCTCCACTCTATCTGCACGTAGTGATCGACAGTTACACTCGACACGCTTTCGCCCGCTACTACACTACCAAAAGCCCTGAAACATCTGCGGATTTTTTAGCACATCATGTGTTCTCCTGGTATGCCAATAGAGAGATTCAGCTGCAAAAAATATTGACGGACCGTGGTGCGGAGTTCGTTTGCCCTAAAACCCCTAATAAATTTCAAGTTCTGCTGCAGAACCATTCCCTGGTGCACTTGCTGGTCAAGGCGTACAACAGTTCAAAACTGAACGGCATTTGCCGACAATTTGAAAAACTGGTTGAAACTGAATTTTTCCATGTGGCTGCACGAAAAAACCAATTTGCGCAGTTGTCGGTCCTGCAAATCGAACTTGACCAATGGTTACATCAATACAACACCTGCAGACCTCAACCCGCTCGTTATTGTTACGGAAAAACCCCACTAGAAACTATTAACTCCGCTATTCATTTATGTGCAACTGCTGGTTCAAGTAATGCAGAGCAGCCAGTAAATGGAGTCAGGGTAAAAAATCGTCGAATTTGATTTATCTACTGCGAACGAGTTTCCAGTAGCTTAGGGATCCAGGTCTCAATGCAGCGGGTGAACTCCATAGATCACTAGAAAAGGTTAATGCTGCGTAATTTTCTCGTTGCACCACTTTAAGCTCTAACTTGTTAGTTCCTTCCGAGCGCCTGGGCGTGATGCTTTATGTGTTCTTCAATAAAACTGGCGATAAAAAAATAGCTGTGGTCATAACCTTCCCGCATTCTTAGCTCTAGTGGCTGCCCTGCCTTTGCGCAGGCTTCTTTCAATAACCAGGGCTTGAGCTGCTCCTCCATAAAATCATCTGAAGTGCCCTGATCAACTAGAATTGGCAATCGTTCTGATGCGGTTTTAATGAGTTCACAGGCATCATATTCTTGCCAGGCTTCGCGATAATCGCCGATATAGTTCCCCAAAGCCTTTTCACCCCAGGGACAGTTCATCGGCGAGCAAATCGGCGAAAATGCAGATACAGACTTATATTTTCCAGGATTCTTCAAGGCAATTGTCAGCGCTCCGTGACCGCCCATGGAGTGTCCCATAATGGAGGCGTGTTCTACATCAACGGAGAAATTTTCAGCGAGAAGACCGGGAAGTTCCTCGGTGATGTAATCGTACATTCGGTAATGTCTTGCCCAAGGTTCTTGGGTAGCGTTGACATAAAAACCCGCGCCCAGACCAAAATCATAACTAGCCTCGGAGTCGTCGGGTACAGCTTCCCCGCGTGGGCTAGTATCGGGTGTAATAATAGCCACCCCTTGTGCCGATGCATATTGCTGGGCCCCCGCTTTCTGTACAAAATTTTCATCCGTGCAGGTCAAACCCGATAGCCAGTAAATAACAGGCACTTTTTCTGTTTGCGCCTGTGGTGGCAAGAAAATGGAGAAGTGCATGTCGCAATCCAAAACTTTGGATGCGTGTTTATAACGGAGTTGCTGGCCTCCAAAAGATTTAACAGAGGCTATTTGTTCTAATGTCATAGAAATTAATCCTAATAAGGGACAACTGAGCGAATGCTTTTACCCTCATGCATCAGGGCAAACTGTATTGCCAAAGGAACTTTAGACTCGTTCAGATCAACACCGGTGGTAGCACCACAGCCGAGATAGCAAACCTTATCAAAAGGCGCGAGAATAGTAACTATAACCGCCATGTTGAGTCTTGTGAAACCCAGATTGAAACGCGGCTTTGCGACGATGCATAATCTGCCTACCCAAACGAACAAAGTACATTGTTCGGCACAGTGTTGGTCAAAGTAGGTCTTGATCTATGTTTATTTCTTGGAGTACTGTAGGTTCGCCTGGGTCTTTTGGCCTACATCAGGAGGTTAGAATATGAAAAAATGGGTACGGTTGGTTGGCGTCATACTCACCTCTGGGTTCGCCGTGTTCAGTGCAAACACAATGGCTGGTGCACAATGTAGTCACGGTGGGTCTGTTGGTTTTTCAGGACCGCAAATGTCGCCCAGCATCTACCATGAGCGAGGGAAATCGGCATACTACGGCCGCTCGCTTGCGGGGAAAAAAATAAAATACTGCGTGATGGTAAACGGCGAGGCGAAGAAAATCAGCAGGTCTAGACTCAAAGCATTCAACAATGGCGCAATCCTAGATTTTGCAACCTCCCTAGTAGACTGCGATAACCCAAGCCGATTGGCATTAGCGCAAATTGAGTCGAAGAAAATCTCCGATGTGCTTTACTACCTAAGCTCTAAGTACAAATTGACCCTGAATCCGCTGAGCCCTGAAGAGATGCTCGCTAGGCGTGCAGCAGCTCGACAACCTGTTGTTGCCACCACCACTGCCACTCAAGGCCAGAGCCCCACAGCAGCGGCAGCGCAGTAGAGGCCAAGAATTATAGAGGTTGAGACGGGTCGAGGGTTATACGCCAACCTGCATCTGACCTATAAAGTCACTTTTTCCTAGCGGCATAGTAATAAAGGTTGGGTAGGGAAAAGGGCATGACAAAGTTTTCGTTAGTGAGCGGAATGTCGGTTTCGCCGAACGTGAAGTTAGTTTGTCCGCTGCCTAGCGCGTTGACTGCGCCTTGTCGCGATGGGTATTAGGAGCGTTTTAGGCAAGCAAAACTAGAACATGCGCCAATCGCCTACCGGACAATCAGGCAGGCGACACGCTCATGCAGGGTGCCATCAAATTAATCCGACAACATATCTCCTGAACCGCCGAAGTCCGTTGGTAAATCGTTGAACTTAGGCAGGCCGTCGCTCATCGACACCGTCTTCTTAGCATAATAAACGTGCATAGTGGGTGTATGCTTGATTCTCGGAACTGTATTTAAATAAACATCAAACATGCCCAGTTCTGGATGGTCTGTAAAAACGTGGCCACCACACGTTTTACAAAACTTACGATGACTGGCATCAGTTTTAGCAAAGCTACCCAAATTGTCTGCGCCCTTGGTGACTACGATGTTAGCCGCTGGCCACAAACTGAACGCGCTAATTGGCGCGCCGGCCCAACTTGTGCAGTCTTCGCAATGGCAAAAGCCCATGACATTGGCCTCACCTGATACCTCAAACTCAATCGCCCCACAAAAACAGGTGCCTTTTCCCGCCAAATCTTGTTCCGCCATGAAGATTCCTCCCACAGTGATGTGATTACGTAGCGCTCGTCATTGTGCAGCGAGCCACTTCCAACTACGAGTCTAAAGCATGTCGTGTAACCAGTACAAACACGCTTTTGTAGTCAACCTCCGGGCCAATCTGCCATCGCCAACGAAGAGGATCGGTTTGTTGCTGAATTAGAGCTGTCGTTGTTAGGTCTTAGCAACCAAGCTTCGAACCTAGATTGCCAAATCAAAGCCACGAATGCGGCTAGGGTTCCGCTCAGCACGGGTGCTGATTGTTATGCATTTCTCACCTTAGCCCAGACTACTTTATATCCAACATCTAAAGTTGTTGAACCCAGGATGGAGCGATTATTTCTCACCCAGGCCCCGCTGGCGAGGTCTTCTTTCAACTTTTGCAAACCATCCGAAAGATTTCTAATTTTGGAAAAAGGGGAGATCGATTGACGAACATCGCGACTCAAATAGGCTTCTGGTTTTTTCCAAAAGGCGGCGAGAAAACCATCTATGCAATCACACGGTATCTGTAACGGGCGCATGCCAACTTCATCGAAATGTTCACTCAACTCATCTATATTGGGGAAAATACACTTATCCATTGCATGGATTTCTGGAAAGTAGTCTCGGGTAAGCCAAAAGGGATCAGATTTAGGATCCCATGTAATAGCAACAAATTTTTCCGTCACAACTCTATTGATTTCTCTGAACGCAAGCTCGCGATTTCCCCAATGGTGCATAGACAACACAGTCATGGCATGCGAGAAGCTATTATTTTCAAACGGGAGTTCTTCAGCAAAAGCCTTCTCAACTTTGTGAGATCCAATTTTCCGTTGAGCAATCATTTTGGATGACGGTTCTACCGCTACTAACTCTATGTTCTCCGGTTCATATGACCCGGTCCCGGCACCAATATTTACGATCCGGGTAGCTTCTTTGAGTTCGGAAAATAGCTGACTCGCGATATGGGGATCAGTGCGGCGTTGTACCGAATAATTGATACCAATGTCGTCATATATCGTGTGCATAATTTCTGTGGTCTTATTCAGCGATGGTTGTTAATAACTACTCCATGACCTCAGCCACTTTACCCGCAATGGCTTTTCCAAATAAATGATGTTGCTTCTTGTCGAGGTGTACTCCGTCCACCTCGCTCGATGAGGTTACCGACGCCGAGTCAAAAAATGAACAATCTAATTCATTCGCAACAATCATATACTCTCTTGCAACACCAACACACTTAACCTCACCACCTATAAATTTTGGTGCTATGGGTCCCTTTGGTTTTTGTATTGGAGGTGGTGCCACAACCAATATTTTTGGTTTAGGCATTCCGGGTTCGATTGGAGCCTGACGAATAGATGTTATCAATGACCGAATTCCCTGCGCTGAATGCCACGCACTGTGCGAATGCATTGATTGGAAATCATTTGTACCCAACAATACAATTATCAATTCAAGTGGTGAATGCATTTCAACTACTTGCTCTATCCCTTCCAGACCGTTCCTTCCAGGTTTAAACGGATCACTCCAAACGGTTCTGCGGCCATTTAGACAGTTCTCGATAACTCTAAATGTGTGTCCATCTGTATTTAGCAGATTTTCCATGACACCGGGCCAGCGATCACCAAACTGTAATCGCTTTCTTGTCGAGGGAATAATTCCCCACGTCAATGAATCTGAATAGACCAAAATTTGTTTCATGGGTTTCTACCAATTTTTTCTTTTTAACGCACACCCTAATACATATTTCCCCGACAATTTTGAGGCACCTTGTATCTTCAATTCTGATCTAACACCAGGCTAAGTTGCGCAGGTTTTACGCACGTAAAACGAGTAACGCTTGTGGCGGTCTGATGGAGCGACCGAAGAAATGGGTCAAACTTAAACATCATGATATGTGGTCTCTCCGATGCCTTTCTGCCGAGAATTGACTTAGCCACAGCTTCGTTGTTGCATCAGCTAAACGTAAGTTTGGCGCTTTTGGAAACCCGCTGCAACACCTCGTTAGGTCGCGCGTTCGCTCAAGTAACCCTTAGTCAATTAATGTGCTCCATACCTTCAGGAAGCTGTACCCAATGATGCATTCGCTCTTCGTATACGGAATACACCGGCTGCGGGAAAGATGGGTCTGAAAATAACCCTATCGGTACCGCAAGATTGTCAGGATCTTCATCAAGATAGTAGCTAATAGTGCCCCCGCATTTTCGGCAGAACTGAAAATGAATTTGGTTTCCACTGTCTGCGGTTCTAGTATAGGTAGCAAACTCGCCTTGAATCTCAATGCAGTAACGGGGAAATCGCACTTGAGTGGCAAAAACGCTACCAGATCTTTTTTGACACTCGAAGCAATGGCATATAGAAATCCTAACCGGATTTCCGGAAGTGATGAGCGATAGTTGACCGCAGCTACAACTGGCTTCTCGTTTTTGTGATTTGTTGGGCATTTGGTTGGCCGTCTAACGCCAATATTAAGCGCCATACTACTCGAATTCGATGAAGGAAGCGCGGCGTACTGTTGCACAGTGTTCGGGGTTATCTGGCGGTAACCCGCCAGAACCAGCTCGGCGAGCCTTCTACCGTGATCGGGTCTGTGGCTAACTGATACTTGTCGATGTATGCGTCACTGACCGGACGTATCTCATCGTGGGTAACAATCTTTTGCAGGCGCCCTTCGAACAATCGATCACCTAATTTCAGTTTAATGTCAGGATCACTTTCAGCCCACCCCGGCCAGCTCTTACTTTCCGGCACTAATGCGCCGATATAAAGAGTACCTTCTACTTGCACACACCAAATGGTAACGGAGTGAGGTATCGCATACGGAGTAGCAACCTGAACTGCAATCTGCTGGAAGTTGTCGGTAAATGACCAGTCCGCTGGGAAAGCTTCAACCTCCCCCGACAACCACAACCCTGGCCGGGTGTCGCTGGGCTCACATGCACCCAGCAAGAACACAAGTAGCAGAGTGGTAAAGGCGGGCTTGTTCATTTTAATATTCCGGTGGCGCGAGTTGAGCTTTGAATCAGTCTCTCCAATCCTAGTTATTACATCTAGTTTATAAATGTTATCGTTCAAATAGATAAAGGTTATGAATGAGCGACCATGGGCAAATTGGATCTCAACTTAGTTGTCATATTCGACGCAATCATGCGAGAGCAATCGATTACCGCAGCGGCGCAACGTTTGTCGATGGCCCAGCCCTCTGTGTCGAACGCCGTGGCTCGAATGCGATACAGCTGGAATGATCCACTATTTGTAAAGCAAGGACGTGGCATTAGACCCACACCCCGCGCCTCACAACTTTGGTTGCAAATATCCGAACCCCTCGAAACGATATCAAGCGCCATAACACCCCGACAATTTGAGCCTGATCATTCAACACGTCGGTTTCGAATCGCGTTGACGGACGGTATGGTGACGCTTATTTGGTTGTCGCTGCGCAAAATCGTAGAACGCCACGCGCCAGGAATAGACATACATGCCGTACCCTACAAAGGGGATGGGGAAAGCCTTTTGTTGAATGCCGATGTGGATCTCATTTTCGACTACTACTCCGGTGCCAGCCAGCAAGTTCACTCAAAGTGGATGTTTGACAACCATTTTGTTTGTGTGATGCGTGCGGCCCATGAATTTGCGACGGGCGATTTTTCGCTCGATAAATTCGTACAAGCCGAGCACGTCTTAGTGTCGTTGACCGGCGACCCAAGCGGGGTGGTTGATACAATACTGGGTGAGCTGAATCTAACCCGTCGAGTGGTGATGACGGTCAACAGCTTTGCGGGTGCCATCGAGCTACTCAAAGAAACGAATCTCATCACCGTATTACCTTACCCTGCCGTTGCTCAAGCAATTGCCAACGGCGACTTGATATTCAGGGCATCGCCCATTGATGTTCCGCCTGCGAGAATTTCGATGGCCTGGCATCATCGTCAGAACCACGATCCCGGTTTACGCTGGTTAAGGGGTGTGCTGGATGAGATAGTCCAGTCGAAACGCGCCTTATTTGATGTAAAGAGCGAAGCTTAAGCTGCTCTTTTATATTTCGGGTTGAGTTTTTATAACTTTCCTTATCTGTTTGGTTACTTGTTTAGCCTTGGCGTGTCCGCGCAGCGCGATAATTTTGCGGATGGTTGTTATCAACGCTATCTCGCCTTATTGCGTGATACCGGGAGAATGACTGAGGGGGAATTGGCATCTCGTGCGACAGGATTTGAGAAAGTGCTCAACGATATAGCTTGTTCCAGTAGAAGTGTGTCACCTAGAGAACGGTCTAGATTGGCGTGGCTTCAATTACAATCGCGTTTTTTGCGGCACTGGCTAAGTTTTCAGAAGAGGTAAAACACCTGACGGTTTGGTCGAGACGAACATAACGAACAGGGGTTGTGAACTCTCTGTGGCTCCGGCGCCCAGTGAAAGTAATCAGCATCAAACTGTTACTCCAAAACATGTGCATAGGAGATCGCAATAGAATGCGCACAATGGGGTTAACCATGACAAATAGTGGTTCGGGGAGTTTCATTACTAAAGTGTCCTGAGAGTTAAGGTGAACCGGCGCTAATCATAAAAGCGGCCATACCCGACGGCTTCTAATATAGGTTGAATTCGGCCAATGGCAACCTATCAAATGGAGGTTCTATCTATAGACGTTCCAACAACACATTCATCTTGCGCCAAATCGGCTCTATTTCATCTGAGTTGGTACGCCCACAACGCACAATGACGGCGTCTTGAGCTGGAGCTACAAGTATTTGCTGACCGTCATAGCCCAGGGCAAGAAAACACCCTCTTTCAGGCTGCAACCACCAGTGCGCACCATAAGCTTGCTCGTCATCTTGGTAGGTTGGCGTCCTGGCATAGTCAACCCAGCCCTGGGGCAAAATTCTGTTGCTTTCCCACATGCCGTCATGCAAATACAAATAACCAAAACGCGCAAAATCTTGGGGGGTGGCAAATAGATAAGAGGACCCAATAAAAGTACCCGCCGTATCAAATCGAGGCGTTGCTGAACGCATGCCGAGCGGACCAAATAAATGCGCTTCCATAAACGCCAACATGCCAGATGCACCGTTACCCACAATGTCGCGCAACACTCGACAAATGATGTTGGTGGTGCCACTGGAATAAGACCAATGAGTACCGGGTGGATGAAGCGCAGGCTTATTCGCAGCAAAAGCACCCATGTCATGCCGGCCTTCGCCCATCAACATAGGAATGACGTCTGAGACCTGGCCATCAACATAATCTTCTGCAAACGCTAAGCCACTCGACATCCGCAACAACTGATCCATGGTGATGTCTTTACGGGCGTCTGCTTGCCATTCAGGCACCGC
>QIGT01000423.1 GCA_003230835.1 Gammaproteobacteria bacterium | reverse complement strand
GCAGCAACCGTAACGATAGGTTATACCGGTGATGAAACCCGCCTGTCGACGACCCTAGAATATCGGCAGGATGATAATCCCACCACCGGGAATTTGGACATTATTGCTGCGCGAGGTATCGCTACTTGGCAGGTGACCTCGGCTACGCGTGTGCATGCAAAATTGCACATGTCAAAAACCGCAAGTGCCTTGGACCCTACCTTCGATGCGGAATTTTCAGAGTATGTGGTAGCGGCAGCTTATCGACCGATAGTGCATGATCGGCTGAACATCTTATTCAAATATACGTATTTAGAAGATCTACCCTCACCGGCACAAGTCAGTGCCTTGGGTGTGCCCATAGATTTTGCTCAGCGGGGCCACGTTGCCGCTATCGATGCAACTTTTCAACTCACCCGGAGTTTTGCAGTGGGTGCGAAGTATGCTTATCGCCTTGGAGAGCTTAGGCCTTCCCGGGACAGTTCAGCCCCTTGGTTTGATAGTCGATCTGACTTTGTCGCAGTTCGTGCTGATTGGTACTTTGTGGAATCTTGGGATTTGCTGCTTGAGGCTCGCCGGCTCACCATCTATGAAGCGGATGACAGTCGCGCAGGCGTTTTGGCTGCGGTGTATCGGCATGTTGGAAATCATATGAAGGTCGGTATCGGCTATAACTTCACAGATTTCAGCGACGACTTGACGGTTTTATCTTACGATTCCAGAGGTGTGTTCGTAAACATCATTGGTGTGTTTTAGCGGGTACATGTTGTGGGTGGTGCTTCACCGCATTGGTAACTTGGCTGATTAGATCTTGGGACGGAAAGCCATCGGCGATGAGATCGTGTGAAACTTGATAGGCGCGGACAGCGCCACGTGTGCCGGGTCCTATCAAGCCATCTGCAGGACCCGGGTCATAGCCTAACTGCGTCAAACTGCTTTGTAAGGCTTTGATATCTTCAATGCCAAGCCGAACATCTGGCAAAGGTCGTGATAGTTTGCCTGCACCAGCAATTCGATCTGCCAGGCGCACAACGGTGAGGGCGTAAGACTCCGAGCGATTCCATGCCTTGATGATATTAAAGTTGGCATAGGACAAAAAAGCCGGACCGGTATGCCCCATGGGCAGTAGTATTGCCGCCGCTAAGCTCAGCTTAGGTAGCACATGATGCTGGGTGTCGGTGACACCGGCCGCGGACCATTCTGACAAAGGTTGCAAGTTTTTAGCGCCGCTACTGGCGTAGTCAAAATTTGCTGGCAGGTGGACTTCTCTACCCCAGCGGATTCCAGAATCCCAGCCCAGTGATTGTAGATAGGCAGCACCGGAATAGAACGCGTCGGGTAAGCTGCCCAGTACATCTCGGCGGCCATCTTGGTCTGCATCTACAGCGTGAGCTAGGAACGTGGTAGGCATGAATTGCATGTGGCCTATGGCACCGGCCCAGGATCCGATGAGGTCATCTGGCGCAATGTCACCGGCAGCTAAAATGTCCAGAGCCGCCATAAACTCTCTCGTGAAGAAGGCACTCCTGCGGGCGTCGCAAGCCAATGTGGCCAGTGCACTCGGGGTGTGTAAATTGCCGAGATAACCGCCAAAGTTTGTTTCTAAACCCCACAAGGCCAGAATATATTGAGGCGGGATACCGGTGTCACGCTGAATGTCATTGAGCAGCACTTGATGCGTAACCAGCAACTTGCGGCCTTGCTCAACCCGCTGGGGAGTGACTCGCTTGGCGTAGTATTGACTGAAAGTCTGCACGAACTCAGCTTGGGCGCGGTCGCTGGCGATAACCTTAGGATTAATTTGAATGCGGGCGAAAACTTGACTGACCAAGGCCTCGGCATAGCCATTCGCAAGCGCTGTGTGTCGTAGATTATCCAGACAGTTTTGTGCGGATGGATCAGGCTGCGCAACCGGGCTTTGCACCTTTGTGGCATTCGAAAAAGCGCTGGCTGTGAAAAGACAGCTTGCCATCAACAGTGCATAGCACTGTGTCAGTTTCATGACCGAGGTTCTGTTTTCATGGGGTTAAATGCACTCGCTGTCCTTGTTTGCTGGTGAATGAGGCTACTTAAAGCACCCGACAAATTCAATATTACACGGTTTGAGCAGAGTATAAGTGACTCGCTTATGGCGTCGCTTATGGGTTCAACGTTAGACTGTAACTTCGCGCTAGTTTCGGCAAAGTATTGGATATTACGCACATTCTCGAAGGTTTGAACGAGCCCCAGCGCCAGGCTGTCACTGCACCGGTGGGTAATACCCTGGTGATTGCCGGGGCGGGAAGTGGCAAAACCCGCGTGCTGGTGCATCGCATTGCTTGGTTGATTCAAGTGGAGGGTATTTCGCCCAATAGCATTCTTGCGGTCACCTTTACCAACAAGGCGGCAAAAGAAATGCGCGCGCGCATTGAAGAACTACTAGACCTATCAGTTAGGTCTATGTGGGTAGGTACGTTTCATGGTCTAGCACACCGCTTTCTTAGAATGCACTGGCAGCAAGCTAAGCTTGCACAAAATTTTCAAATACTAGACAGCGACGATCAACTTCGATTGGTTAAGCGAGTGATGCGTAGTCTGGATATAGATGAGCAGAAGTGGCCCGCGCGCCAAGCGACTTGGTTCATTAATGGGCAAAAAGATGAGGGGCGCCGAGCCCATGAAATTGCTCAAAGTGATGATCTGTTTCAAATCACCCATAAGCGAATTTACCAAGGCTACGAAGAAATATGTGAGCAAGGTGGCATGGTAGATTTTGCGGAACTGTTGTTGCGCAGCCATGAGCTCTGGCTAAACAATAAAGACCTGTTATTGCATTACCAAAATCGTTTTGGGAATTTGTTAGTTGATGAGTTTCAAGACACCAATACCATACAATATGCTTGGTTAAGAGTGCTTGCTGGGCGCAACTCTAGTGTCATGGCCGTGGGTGACGATGACCAATCGATATATGGTTGGCGTGGTGCGAAGATTGAAAATATTCACCAGTACAGCGAAGACTTCTCCAATGTTGCGACAGTAAAGCTAGAACAGAATTATCGCTCGACCCAGAACATTTTAGATGCTGCTAACGGGTTGATTAAGCGCAATACGGGTCGCTTGGGTAAAAACCTTTGGAGTGATGGCCCGGTCGGTGAGCTGGTCAGAATCTACTCTGGCTACAACGATTTAGATGAAGCGCGTTTTATGGTTGAGCGCACCCAACAGTGGTTGGACGAAGGTGGGTCGGCGGACGAGGTAGCCATCTTGTACCGTTCCAATGCTCAATCACGAGTGATTGAAGAAGCCATGTTAAGAGCGAGCATTGCCTACCAAATATATGGGGGGCAACGCTTCTTCGAGCGTGCCGAAGTAAAAAATGCATTGGCCTATATGCGACTTATGCAAGATCGGCATGCGGACACAGCCTTTGAGCGCGTAGTTAACACGCCACCAAGAGGCATTGGTAATAAATCTGTAGAGGCCATTCGCCAACTTGCTCGTGCGCGCAAGATTTCACTCTGGCAAGCGAGCAAAGAAGGGCTTGCAGAAGGGTTATTTCCGAGTCGCGTCATCACTACCGTCGGTGGTTTTCTAGCGCTGATTGATGAATTGTCAGAGGCTGTGGCGAGCATGGAGCTACATGAGTTGGCAGATCATTGCATAGAGACCAGTGGTTTAATGGGCTATCACAGCCAGGAGCGGGGTGAACGAGGTTTAGCTCGAAAAGAAAACTTGCAAGAATTGGTATCAGCCTGTCGTCAATTTTCCGGGGAATTGGTTTTTCCGTTTGAAGAAAGCCAAGCAGTAGAGCTCACACCGCTACAAGAGTTTCTTGATCAGATGGCGCTAGACTCTGGTGATCGCCAAGCCCATGAAGGTCCCAGTGTGCAAATGATGACCCTGCACTCTGCTAAGGGCCTTGAGTTCCCGTTGGTATTCCTCGGGGGGATGGAGGAAGGCCTCTTTCCTCATCGTATGTCCGCTGAAGAGCCAGGTCGGATGGAAGAAGAGCGGCGCTTGGCATACGTGGGCATAACCCGGGCCAAGCGAGAATTGTATCTAACCTATGCGGAATCAAGACGCTTACATGGCCAAGACAGCTACAATCGCCCAAGCCGGTTTTTGATGGAAATACCCCAGCATTTAGTAGCGGAAGTAAGGATGAATGGTGCGGTGCAACGTCCATATGCAAGTGATGCTGGGCATAGTGCCTTGTTCGAAGAGAACCTGGAAACGGGTTTGCGTCTTGGCCAAGGGGTCATGCATGGTAAATATGGTGAAGGTGTCATCCTGCAAATGGAAGGCGGCGGCGATCGTGCCAAGGTAGAAGTTAATTTCCCGGGGGTGGGCGCTAAGTGGCTGATGGTAGCTTATGCGAATTTACAAACCCTAGATTAGCTAACGAAGGATTAGTTAACGAAGGACTAACAAAAGAAAAACTAAACAGAAGAACTAATCAAGAGGGCAACAGATTGAGAATTGTTAAAGCTATATTTGTGTGTGCGACTATGTTTGCCGGGCTCCTAGGGTTAGTCGGGTGCGGGGCGCAAAACGATGGCGTGCAAGGTAGTGGCGTGCAAGAAAGTGGCACCCAAGGCGAACCAAACAAAATCTATCGCTGGAAGCTCATCACCACCTGGCCGAAGAACTTACCCGCCTTAGGCACCGCGCCAGAAAAGCTTGCGCGAAAGCTTAGAATCATGAGCAAAGGCCGGTTAGACATTAAGGTGTACGGCGCAGGTGAACTTGTTGGTGCCTTCGAGGTATTTGATGCTGTGAGCCAAGGTACAGCCGAAATGGGCCATGGTGCTGCCTACTACTGGCGTGGGAAACTTCCAATAGCGGCAATGTTTGCCACCGTACCATTTGGCATGAACGCGCAAGAGATGAATGGTTGGTTACACTACGGTGGTGGTCTGGAGTTATGGCGTGAATTGTACGAGCCTTTCAATTTAGTCCCGTTCGCTGCGGGCAATTCTGGTGTGCAAATGGCCGGTTGGTTTAACCAGGAGATAAATTCTGTCGAAGATCTACGCGGCCTAAAAATGCGCATCCCAGGCTTGGGTGGTGAAGTGTTGAAGCGTGCCGGTGGTATCCCTGTGGTTTTGCCTGGCGGTGAAGTATTTACCGCTTTGCAGACCGGGGTAATAGACGCAACAGAATGGGTTGGCCCCTATAATGATCTAAGTTTATCCCTGCACAGTGTTGCAAAATATTACTACTATCCGGGTTGGCACGAACCTGGCCCCACGCTAGAAGCCATCGTTAACAAAGAAGCGTGGGACAGTTTGCCTGAAGATCTTCAGGTGATGATTGAAATGTCTGTGCGCGCGATCAATGACGACATGTTAAGTGAATTTACCGCACGAAATAATGCGGCCTTACGCGTTTTGATTGACGAACACGGCGTAGAGTTGCGTGCGTTGCCAGATGATGTCATCGCTGTACTTCGAGACGCTGCTGCCGAGGTGGTGGCTGAAGTGGCACAAGAGAATGAACTGTCGCAACGCATCTATGACTCCTACATGGCGTTCTACAGTGAAGTGCGGGCTTATCACGCCATCAGCGAACAAGCCTATCTCAATGCCAGGTAACAACATGGAGCTTAAGAATACACAGTATGAAGTCAACGATGCCATAGCCACGATATGGCTCAATCGACCTCATCGCATGAATGCTTGGACAGGCAGGCTACACACCGAGTATCGATATCTACTCAACCAAGCGAACAATGATGATGGGGTTAGAGCGATTGTGGTCACTGGCCGTGGCAGAGGTTTTTGTGTGGGAGGAGACTCAAAAGCCCTCCAAGGGCATGCCAGCCGAGGCAGTTACGATCCCGGTGTTGAAGCAGATATTGCTATGCCAGGTTACGGTGTGAGTGATGAATTTGATGCGACATTTGCCTACCACTTTGGGCTCGATAAGCCGGTGATAGCCGCGGTCAATGGTCCTGCGGCAGGTATCGGTTTGGCGTTGGCTTGTTTCGCCGATATCCGCTTTGCAGTGCCCGGAGTTAAGTTCACCACTGCTCATGGCAAGCTGAACCTGCCAGCAGAATATGGCCTTTCGTGGATGTTGCCGCGGATTGTCGGGCTAGGGCGGGCGAATGACCTATTGTTGACCAGCCGTGTGTTTATGTCAGATGAGGCTTATCAGTTAGGCTTTGTGAATGCACTGTATGAGGCTGAAGAGCTACTCGACAATACTTATGAGTATACGCGCAACTTAATCGCAACCGTTTCGCCAAATTCTCTGCGTCAAACCCGCTGGCAAATATATCGAGATATGCATCGCGACGTTGCCAGTTCAGTGCGTCAATCGGAAAGCCTACTCAATCAGATGATGAGCGAAGCAGACTACGCAGAAGGCGTTCAGGCGCTTGTTGAAAAGCGCCTGCCAGTATGGCCATCTACACAAGACGCTAAGAGTTAGTGTCGCGCGAGCTAACCCGCTACCAGTCGTCCACGACAATAGACGTGTGCGGTGCGGGTAATGGCGGTGATGTCATCCAAGGGATTACCGTCCACCAATAGTATGTCGGCTTCCATGCCTGCCTTTATACGGCCAGTTATTGCCGAGATGCCCAAGGCTGAGGCAGCGTTGCTGGTTGCGCTACGTAGCGTGTCGCCGTGATCAAGCTGCGCGATTTTGCCAAACACAACCAAGGCGTGGGCTAGTTCGTGGTGATATACACCGGGAATGCCAGCATCTGTGCTTGCGACCATGTTTATACCCATATCCAACATCTTGCGATAGGCAGAGCGAACTCGACCTAGGACATCGCCGCTACTACTGTCGAGCATTCGCTGCCAGCCTTTGTTGACCGTCGGTGAAACCCAAATACCGTTGTCCAAAATTACTTTGGCTATGTCGTCCTGATAGTTGCTTGCCCAGCCGTCCTGACCCACCCAAGAGCAGTGCTCAATGGTGTTAACTCCCGCCAAGGCCGCGCGATGAATGCCTTCGGTGCCATGACAATGGGCGGCAACCGGCAAGTTGTGGCTATGGGCTAAGGCAACCAAGGTGTTGAGGGTCTGCTGAGGAAATTGAGTATCTGTGGGTTCGCTACCCTTGGTCATGCGACCACCAGTAGCCATGATTTTGATCAAATCAACTTGGTGATCAACTTGGCGTTGTAGCACACCTTTAGCGGCGGTTAAGTCTGCTGCTTCTCCGCCCCAAAAATGGCAATGTCCGCGTGGCGAAGTAATGGGTTGGCCACTACAAAGTAGACGCGGTCCCATAACGTCCCCCCTTGCGATTGCATCGCGAAGGGTTAGCTCATACCAAGCGCCGCCACCAAGGTCTCGTGCGGTGGTTATCCCAGATTTGGCCATTGCCAAAACACGCTCCTGCATGAGGGGAACGACATGGGGCAAGGTTTTTGCTGGTGGATCTTTATCATCGGGGTTGAGTTCTAGGTGCACATGCGCATCGATGAGACCAGGCATGGCGGTGAGACCACTGCAATTGATTGTTTCACTGCCTTGTGACAAAAGTGCGGAATCACCAACAGCTATAATGTGTGGCCCCTGAATTTGGATCGCATCAGCTTCAATCGCAGATTCGCCATCCCAAATATTGAGGTGAGTAAGGGTCAACATTATTTAACTGTACAGTATTGATGGAAGCCATGTGGCTAATTCTGGCCATATAACCAGCATGGCTAGAAGGATTAATTGCAGAAAGATGAAGGGTACTACACCGCGATACATGGCCGGTGTGGATACCGATTTCGGCGTGACTCCGCGCAAATAGAACAACGCAAAACCAAACGGTGGTGTGAGAAACGATGTTTGTAGGTTCACGGCGATCAGTATGCCTAACCATATCGGATCGATTCCCATGGCCAACAATACCGGACCGACAATGGGTACCACAACAAAGGTGATCTCAATAAAGTCTAGGATGAAGCCCAGTAGGAAAATAACCAACATCACGATGGCTAAGGCCCCCCACGTGCCGCCTGGCATATCCTCGAATATTGCTCGAACCAGCTCATCGCCCCCATATCCCCGAAAAACCAGAGAGAAAATTGACGCCCCTATGAGGATGAAAAACACCATGGACGTTGTTGTGAGTGTGGTTTCGCAACTCTCTCTCAGCACACTGAGATTAAGTCGCGAATAAGCTGCAGCTAATATCAAAGCCCCGGTAGCCCCAACCCCAGCGGCTTCGGTTGGCGTGGCCAAGCCGAATAGAATTGAACCCAGAACGGCTAAAATGAGCAGTAAGGGGGGTATCAAGCCGCCCAACGTTTGCCCGATACTAATACTTTGCTGCTCATTTCTGACCGGCGGCATGCTGTCGGGGTTCAGTTTAGCCTTGATCAGCACGTAGCCGATGTATAGGCCAACCAAACAAAATCCCGGAATGATGGCCCCGGCAAACAAATCTCCCACCGAAACCGATTTAGGTGCAAAGATCCCCATATTGAGTTGGGCTTGTTGATAGGCGTTGGACAGAACATCACCCAGCAACACCAAGGCAATAGAGGGTGGAATAATCTGTCCTAATGTTCCGGTTGCGCTGATGACTCCGGTAGAAAAAGAAGGGTCGTAACCTTGTTTCAACATAATAGGCAACGACATGAGCCCCATGGTGACTACTGTCGCACCCACAATGCCGGTGCTGGCAGCCAATAACATGCCTACTAGTATAACTGTTAGTGCTAAACCGCCTCTGAATCGACCCAGGAGGCTAGACATGTTGAGCAGTAACCCTTCAGCGATCTTGGTTTTCTCCAGAACCACACCCATGAAGACAAATAAGGGTACGGCGATGAGGGTCTGGTTGGTGACGATGCCGAACAGGCGTCCAGGGGTAAAGCCGAGATCAGTAGGATTGAATGCGCCGGTAAATATTCCGACTACAGCAAATAACAAAGCTACGCCAGCCAAAGTTAAAGCTACGGGATAACCTGCAACTAGTACCGCAAATGTGACGGCAAACATTAATAAGGGTGTGTAGTCCATGGATAGGGAGCCTTCACGATTTACGCCGGGATATAATTTTTCCAATCTCAGCGATGGCCTGGGCAAGCATCAACACGGCCATGATTGGGATGAAAGTTTTGAGTAAGAAGACGGCGGGTATGCCGCCTACTTCGGCGGAACCTTCCAATACACGCCAACTCGCCAGCACATAAGGCACACTGGTATACAAGATGAACCCAGCAATAGGTATTAAGAATATGAGATGTCCAAGCAGGTCGATATTGTCTTGCTGCTTTTTGTTCAGGCGGGAGTAGATTAAGTCGACCCGTACGTGGGTATTTTTTTGGATGCCATAGGGAATGCCCAGTAAGAAGAGTATGCCATGCATGTATGTAACAGATTCTTGCAAAGGGATCGCTCCTGCACTGAACACATATCGCAACACCACAATGGAGATGGTCGCCAGCACCATGGCTAACGCGAGCCATCGAACCACACGACTCAGTTGGGCGATGAATACCACCAGCTAGGAACTGATCATCACGGAAAGATATTGATCACTCAAGGTGCCCACGAACAAAGCAAACCCCACTAAGATGTTGTTGGTAAAAGCCTTAAAACACCTTTCGGTGTCTCTGTTGCGAATAAGAACTTGCTGATAAATGAAAAGGGCAGCGATGACTGCTAGGCCCAGATAATAAGCGTGAGAAAATTCAAGTTGTTGTCCGAGTAGGAAAAAGGCGAGTAATGCACTGGTTTGCAAGATAGCGATGAGTAACCGATCGTGATGACCAAACAGAATGGCTGTACTCTTAACCCCAATTAGAATGTCATCTTCTCGGTCGACCATGGCGTACATGGTGTCATAAGCCACAATCCAAAGCACGCTGCCGATAAACATCACTACACCTTCTTCAGCGAAACTAACAAGACCGTGACCGGTGGCGCTCCATGCCATCAATATACCCCAGCTAAACGCTGCCCCAAGCATAACCTGGGGTAAATAGGTCCACCGCTTCATAAATGGATAAGCAGCGGCAACCAGTAGACCACCGACAGCCAGATATTGTGTCTGCCGATTGAGGAGCAACACCAGTAAACCAGCACTGCCAGCCAGCGCGAAAAACAACATTAATGCATGTTGAGGTTGAATAACCCCTGTGGCTAGCGGCCTGTCCTTGGTTCGCTCTACCTTGCCATCAACATCTCGGTCCACATAGTCATTGATCACACACCCAGCAGACCGCATTAGAAACGTACCTAAGGTAAAAATAACCACCAAACTGATCGCGGGAGTACCGTCGGCAGCCATCCACAGTGCCGCAAGGGTTGGCCACAATAAAAGCAGGGAACCCACAGGACGATCAAGACGCATTAGACGCAAGTAGTTGTGCAACGATGTTCCTATGTTGAACGACAACAAGTGGGCGTGCAGTTTAGTCGTTGGTGGTGTGAGTGCAACGCTATCCCTGGGTTATGTGATTCGTAAGGGCTTGATAAACATTGATTTCTAAAGAGCTAGCAAGTATTTTATCGCGTTTTGCGCAATCCAGAATTCGGAGTTTTTAAACCGATGTTATTACCAATGATTATTATCCAATGACTATTATCCAATGAAGAAGTGGCAGTGTATTGTTTGCGGGTGGATTTACGATGAAGCCGAAGGTTGTGAAGAAGAAAATATTGCCCCGGGTACAACTTGGGAAAATGTGCCAGAAGATTTCGTCTGTCCCGAATGTGGTGTGGGCAAAGAAGATTTTGAAATGATTGAGATTGGTTAAGGCCTACTTTCAATAATGGGCAATCAGCAATGAATTTAACCACGCGTATCCTTTTAGGGATGGGCTTAGGACTGCTGGTCGGTTTTGCATTGCAGTGGGCGGATTTCTCCGCAGAACATTTTATCAGCGTTTATCTTACCTACGGTTTGTTCGACGCCGGTGGCACTATATTTATCAATCTACTAAAGATGATGGTGGTGCCCTTGGTCCTGGTTTCTTTGACTTGTGGTGCTGCGAGCCTAGGAGCAACCGGTAAAGTAGGCCGCTTGGGTGGTAAGGCCATCGGTTTGTATCTGGTCACGACTGCGATTGCGGTTACCCTCGCCATGACCATGGCCTTAGTGATTGAGCCGGGCGTAGGGGCCAGTCAGGCTGACACCGAACCACCGTCGTATATCGGCAACAAGCCCCCTAGCGTGAAGCAGGTGTTGATCGATATTGTGCCAGACAACCCGATTGCCTCTATGGCCAACGGTGCCATGTTACAGATCATTGCGTTCTCGATTTTGTTGGGCATTGCCATCAGCAAAGCAGGCGAGCAAGGCAAGCGCTTCCGCAGCTTTCTAGACGACATCAACGAAACTTTCATGAAGTTGATCACCATGCTGATCGAGTTGGCACCCTATGGCGTATTTTGCTTGATGGTCACGCTTGGGGTAAAAGTCGGGTTGGCTGAAATTGCTAAACTGCTCACCTATTTCATGACCGTGGTGGCGACTTTGGCGATTCACATGACCATCGTCTATCCACTATTACTTAAATCCTTATCAGGGCTCAGTCCGCTCACCTATATGAAGAAAATGCGTGAGCCCATGCTGGTAGCCTTTTCAACCTCATCCAGTGGTGCCACTCTTCCCGTCACCCTACGCACTGTCAAAAACAGGGTTGGGGTCAGCAACAACGTGGCGTCTTTTGCCATTCCTCTGGGCGCCACCATTAACATGGATGGCACAGCCATCATGCAAGGTGTGGCCACCGTGTTCATCGCCCAGTACTTTGGCTATGAACTCGGTGCAGATGCACTGCTTATGGTGGTGTTAACCGCTACTCTGGCGTCCATTGGTACTGCTGCGGTTCCCGGCGTCGGCTTAATCATGCTGGCTATGGTGCTTGGTCAGGTGGGTTTGCCCGTAGAAGGTATAGGTTTGATCATCGGTGTGGATCGTCTTCTAGACATGATGAGGACAGCGGTAAATGTCACCGGTGATGGCATGGTTGCTACCACCATTGCTGCCAGCGAAGGCGAGTTAGACTTAGAGGTCTTTAATGACCCTGAAGCGGGTCGGATCATCGAGCCAGAGACTGAGCCAGATCGCCAAGATCTTGCTTAGAGCACTCAATGACAGCGATCACAGCGGCCAGGTT
>QIGT01000271.1 GCA_003230835.1 Gammaproteobacteria bacterium | reverse complement strand
GTGAGTTTCATCACAATGGCATACTTACTTTGGCAAAGATTCGCAAAACACATTCAATCTACCCACGCCCGACGTTGGCAACACCGAGGCGGACCCGATGATTGAAATCAACCCAGACCAAGCATCAACAATCGCAGCAACAATCCATCAAGGCTTTAAACAATACCGGCAAGCCTATGCTGAAATTACAGCTAAAGCCAAGCAGCGATTCGAAAACGCGCAGTGGTCTAGAGGCCAAGCGGCAGGAAAGGAACGACTCAACAGCTATAACACGCACGTACACGCTGTCATACAGACCGCGCCGCTATTGATTCGAGACCCTTCCGTCAAGACCGAAGTCGAAGATGGCTCACACAGCTTCATCGGCGGCTGGCCCGCGATCAAAGCAGCTTATATAGATCTCATAGATAACACCGCTGATGTCGAGCTAGCGGAAACATTTTTTAATTCCGTGCACCGCGAACACACAGATGATGGAGCCGCCGTTGCTGCGGAAATGTTCTTACAACGTAGCCGCGCCGTAGCCAAACAGTCTAACCGCAAAGTCATTCGCACTTACCGACCAGTGGACGGGGTTGTGCCCATGGTCAAACAAATGCTCGAAGAATTCGACTTCAGCCTTCCTTGGCGAAACATGGACAAAGATGTGGGCAACATATTGCGTTCGTTGGCAGAAGAAATAAAAGAAATCGGTACAGGCTTCGATATTGTTCTAGAAGTTGTGACTTCACCGTTCTATCGAAACAAAGGCGCCTACCTCATCGGCAGGCTCAGCTATCAAAAACAGTCCTGGCCAGTGGCCTTACCTGTGTTACGCACCTCAGATGGTCAACTGTACATTGATACGCTTATTTGCGACGAAGACGAAATGTCCGTTATGTTCAGCTTCACTCGCTCGTACTTCATGGTCGATAACCGACAAGCTGACATTCTCGTGGCGTTTCTACAAAGCATATTGCCTAACAAAAAAAGATCGGAGCTGTACGCGTCTATTGGTTTGCACAAACATGGCAAGACCGAGTTTTATCGTGGCTTTTTGGCACACCTGGCAGAGTCCCGCGACCAATTTGTTGTAGCTCCCGGCATCAAAGGCATGGTCATGGCGGTATTTACGTTACCTTCCTACCAAACCGTATTCAAAGTAATCAAAGACCACTTTGCACCGCCTAAAAAAATTACCCGCGCAGAGGTCAAAGCAAAATATCATGTGGTTAAGACCCACGACCGTGTGGGGCGCATGGCAGATACACAAGAATTCGAGAATTTCAGCTTCCCGAAGAAGCGATTTGACCCAAGCCTGCTGGAGGAACTGTACGCCGTATGCCCCTCTTTGATAGTGGAACAAGATGACAACATCATCATTAAGCACCTTTATACAGAACGACACATGACCCCTCTGAATATGTACATTGAAGATTGCTCAGAATCTGAATTGGTCAATGCGCTGGATGAATACGGTAACGCCATTGACCAGCTAGCTGCTGCTAATATTTTTCCCGGCGATATGTTACTGAAGAATTTTGGTATCACGCGGCACGGGCGCGTGGTGTTTTACGACTACGATGAAATTTCCTATCTCACAGACATGAACTTTCGAGACATGCCTGAAGCGCAAACGCCAGAACAAGAGATGGCGGCAGAACCTTGGTACAGTGTTTCACCCCGGGACGTTTTCCCCGAAGAATTTCGCCACTTCTTGTTCGGCAAGCGTCATATCAAACAGCTCTTTACTAAAATGCACGGCAACCTGTTTGAAGCCAGCTACTGGAAATCTTTGCAGGAAAAAATTAGCGGCGGGGAATTCCCGGACGTGTTTCCTTACCGCCGTAAGAAGCGGTTCTCCGCAGATTAAACACGTGAAGCCTGCAGCAATTTTATTCGACTTCGATGGCACATTGGCGCCTAACCTAGACTTACCGGACATGCGTAAACAGGTCATTGAGCTGACTGCGCAATTTGCAGTGCCTGAAGAAGTGTATGCAGACCACTATATTGTCGAAATCATTAACGTCGCCCGGGATTGGATTGCCAGCGCCCGCAACCTTGAGCTCGCACAATCCTACTTTCGCGACGCGCACCAGCGGATCATTGACATAGAGATGCATGCCGCCAGCACAACCCAGCCATTTCCCGGCATCCGTACCTTACTTAAGACGCTTCAGTCCAACAACATACGCATGGGGGTGGTGACCCGAAATTGCCGCGCCGCCGTGTTGCAAGTATTCCCCGACCTCCTTGAACACGTAGATGTGCTACATGCTCGAGATGACGTGACCTATCTCAAACCCGACAAGCGACATTTAGAAATGTGCTTGGATGCTCTTGGCGTACACGCCCACCAAGCAGCCATGGTTGGCGATGGCGCCTTAGATATGCAGGCAGGCCTAGCCTTAGAGATGCACTGCATAGGGGTACTTACTGGCAGCGCAGATAGGTCACATTTGCAAGCTGCTGGTGCCCACCAAATACTACCGAGCTGTCTCGAATTAGACCTTTAACTGATGTGCAAGCACATCTACAGCCAGCATAGAACACGAGTGTGTTTTGACTTGGCTTGTGCACCGACAAGCGTCAGAATACAGATCGGTCCTTGAGGTGAGTGAGTATGCAAAAGGTATCCGCGGCAAAAAATGAAATTGGTCCGTTGCTCGATGAACTTATTGTGCAGCTAGGTACCGAAGGCTCTGCCACCCAACGTGCTCACTTTAATCGTATTCGTGGTCACCTCAATCAAGCCCATGACGAGTGGGCACTGGCAAATTCTATGATCGAACTGTCTACTTGTGTGGCTATTGGTTTTCGTTTTTCTACCACTGCCGACGCATTGGTTTCCAGAATTCTGATGAAATCTAGCGTTTTGGTACGCGAGCTCGAAGGTGTTGAGCCGCAATTCCACTAATACTTTAGGAACGCCCGTGACCGTCACTATTACTGAGCTATTTCGTTACCCCGTAAAAAGTATGCTGGGTGAAAGTCTCACCTGGGCTCACTTGTCTGCTACCGGTATTCCCGGTGACCGATGCTGGGCCCTCAAAGATGAACAGCGAGGTGATTTTTCAGTCGGCAAACGTTTTGCAACAACCATGTCGTTGAGTGCGGTTTTGTGCGCGGAACCCGATGCTGCAAACCTGTCACCAGAAGTCCACATCACACTCCCAAATAGTACGGTTGCGGGTTCGCTCGATGCAAGCGCGAACGAAGTTCTTTCAACGGCGATCGGTGCACCCGTTTCTATCTGGCCATTGCTGTCTAAGGAGCAGCCGGATCACTATTTCGATGCCTATCCAATATTACTATTGTCCGAGGCATCCCTGGCAGCACTGTCTATGGCAAATGACAACTCTCAGTTTGATCTGCGCAGGTTCAGACCTAACATACTAGTCAACACGCCGGAGGCGGGCTTTGTGGAAGACCAGTGGGTGGGTCGAAAAGCGCGCTTGGGGCACGCCATATTGCAATTCGAAATAGCCTGCCCAAGATGCATAATGACCACTCATGGGTTTGATAATCTACCTAAAGACCCTAAGATCATGCGTGCGTTGGTGCAAAAAAATGCAGGTAACCTCGGCATCTATGCCAACGTTATCCAAAACGGTCGCGTTGACAAAGGTGACGTACTGGAATTTCTCGATTAGTTCGACTGAGTATGAGTAGTATGAATTTTTCTGATTTGGGTTACATCAGGCTATCGGCGGCCTCGCCAAAAGTGGCCATCGCCGATCCCACGGCAAACGCCAAAGCCATCATTGAGCAGGCAACAACATTGGCTGCAAACGGGGCAAGCATTGGTTTGTTTCCCGAACTCTGCGTTACTGGTTATTCTGCCGAAGATTTGTTTTTTTCCGACACCCTCCTCAACGGCTGCCACACTGCCTTGGCGTACTTGTGTGAACACAACCCACTGCCACTGCTTGTAGTGGGCACGCCATGGCAACTACAAGATGGGCGACTACTCAACTGTGCGGTGGTTATCAGCCAACAGCATATAGTCGGTCTGGTACCAAAATCTGCCCAGCCTAACTATGGTGAGTTTTATGACCTGCGCTGGTTTGTCCCAGGCGCAAACATCAATGAGTCTGTCATCCATCCGACCCTTGGACAGTTCGCCGTACGGGTGGATCAGCTATTTGACCTCAATGGCATATTAGTCGGTATCGAAATTTGCGAAGACCTGTGGGCACCTTTAGCACCCAGCACCAACGCATGCCTTGCTGGGGCAGAGATAATTCTTAATCTTTCCGCCAGTAACGAGCTGATTTCCAAAGCAGAATATCGACGAGATCTGGTTCGTTTAGCATCGGCTAAAAACATTTGTGCCTACATTTACGCCAGCGCAGGCTCTACCGAGTCGACTAAGGACACGGTCTTCGGTGGGCATTGCTTGGCCAGCGAAAGTGGCCAGCTACTGGGTGAGAGTCCGCGCTTTAATCTGCAGGCACATGAAATTTATGTCGACGTAGATACCGCTCGTCTGCGCCACGATCGTCGTCAAAACACTACTTTCGCCCAATCGCCACGACCCAATGCCTACCGCATTAACCGCCTTATCTGTGATGTGCCAAGCCTTGCAGAATTGCGCCGTGAGTATCCCAGCCACCCCTTTGTCCCCACAGACAAAGACGAGTTTGCAGCCAGAGCCCAAGAAATACTCCAGATTCAAGCCACCGGCTTAGCACGTCGCATGCTGGCTGCACACACCGATAACTTAGTCATCGGAGTATCTGGCGGCTTAGACTCTAGCGTGGCCTTGTTGGTGTGTTTGGATGCGTTAGAGAAACTGTCTATTGACCGTGAGCACATCCATGCACTCACCCTACCTGGGCCAGGCACCAGTGAAAAGACCAACCAAACTGCCCATCGGCTGGCGCAGATAACAAATGTGCCAATGCAAGAAATATCGATTGATGCTGCGGTTAAGCAACATCTTCAAGATCTTGATCATGACGGCACACATGACGTGGTCTTCGAAAATGCTCAAGCGCGTGAGCGCACGCAAATACTCTTTAACTACGCAAACAAGGTGCAAGGAATTGTGGTCGGCACGGGTGACCTTAGCGAACTCGCCCTGGGCTGGTGTACATTTAACGCCGACCATATGTCCAGCTACAATGTGAATGCCAGCATACCTAAAACCATGATGGCTTATTTGGTGCGATGGTATGCCGAGTATCGCGCCTCTAAAGAACTAGCTGACGTGTTGAACGATGTGTTAGAGACGCCGATATCTCCAGAACTTATCCCGCCGAAAGATGGAAAAATCAGCCAACACACGGAATCCATCGTCGGCCCCTACGAATTACACGACTATTTCCTCTTCCATTTTCTGCGCAGTGGCGCTTCACCAACCAAAATCTATCATTTGGCTTGTGTTAGTTTTGCCGGCACCTACGATGGCGCAGACATCAAATATTGGTTAAGGCAGTTTTTTCAACGCTTCTTAAGCCAACAATTTAAACGAACAACCTTGCCTCCTGGTCCAAAAGTAGGCAGTGTGAGCTTGTCTCCACGTGGCGACTGGCGCATGCCAGACGAAACATCTAGTGAACATATTCTCGCAGAAGTGGACAAAATAACGGCATCTTGAGAATAAGTCGTAGGCAACAAGTTAGTCTTTGTCCAAAATACTCAAAATTTTGGACAAAGACTAGCGAGGGCAGGACGCCCGAGACAAAACCCGCAGGGTTTTGGAAGGTTTCTGTAAGAAACCGTTGGGAGGGAATTGCCAGGACGGCAATTTCTGGACAGAAACAAGTTAGTGGCCGCTCAGCAAACCATTACAGACTTAAGGAGCGTCCTATGCCATTGAAATCATTAGTTTTATTCTCTTTTTTAGCCCTGCTCGCCGTTGCCTACCCGGCCACCTGGGCAGACCAAATGTGTGGTGACACTGGCGTATGGGTGCAAATCCTTGGTGCCGGGGGACCAGAATTGGATGATGGCCAAGGCGGCTCGAGTTACCTAATTTGGAACGACAACAAACCTCGTGTACTCATCGATACCGGTCCAGGATCATCCGTTGCCTTCGAAAAAGCCGGAGCCAACATTGCAGACCTATACGCTATCGCCTATACCCATTTACACGCAGATCATGCCGTAGATTTTCCTGCATTCATTAAAGGATCAGCCTTCGCGCAGCGCACTAAATCTCTGATCGTTCTCGGACCAGACAGCGCTAACGAAAAATATCCCGATACCGTTTCCTTCGTCGACCGTATGATTGGACCCACCGGCGCTTTTTCTTACCTACAAGGTTTTCTAAGTTCCAAAAAAGCGGGGGGCTACCGAGTACGCGTCCGCAACGTACCTGCCGCGGGCAATCGCCCTTGGGCGCAGTTTGGCAATGAAGAACTCAAACTTTCGGCTATCCCAGTCAATCATGGCGACGTCCCGGCCCTGGCTTGGCGGGTAGACATTGGTGGCAAGTCGGTGGTGTTTACCGGCGACTTTAACAACCTCAAAAACGTCGTCGCCAAATTTTCTAAAGACACCGACGCCCTCGTGATGACCCATGCCCTAGCCGAAAACTCTCGTGGCACCCTACGTGATTTACACGTCCTGCCAAGCCAAATCGGGCGTATCGCAAAACAAGCTCAAACACGTATGGTTGTGCTTAGCCATCGAATGAATCGCACCAGAGGAAGAGAGAGTCACTCTCGATCTCAGATCGAAAAACACTATGACGGCTACATCCTATTCGCCAACGATATGGAATGCTGGGGGTTGTAGTGTCACCAAAATCCATATTGGATTTCTGGTTTGGTGATCTTTCATCAGGCAGTTCGGCGGAGAAATTTCGCAACCGCTGGTTCACTGTAGATTCACTATTTGATGAGACATGCAGGTCTACCTTTGAATCCTCCCTGATAGCTGCCAAAAATGGTGAGCTGCGCAACTGGTTCACCACCGCCCATGATCAACTGGCCTTCATTATTTTATGCGACCAACTGCCTCGTAATATCTACCGCGGCCTAGCCAAGGCATTTGCCTGGGATAGTCTAGCACTCGAAATAGCAAAGCGCGGTGTTGAGTCTGGTGCCGATCGCGACCTTCTCGAAGACCAGCGCCGTTTTTTCTACATGCCTTTTGAACATTCAGAAAACATCCTAGATCAGCATACTGGGGTAGGTCTATTTGCACAGTTACGTGATGATTCCCCAACCCAGCGTCGGCAGCTTACTGGCAACACCCTACGCTATGCTCAGAAACACCGCGACATCATCATAAGATTCGGCCGCTTCCCACACCGAAACCAAGCGCTTGGTCGAACCTCTACGCAAGCAGAACTTACGTTCGTGACACAGAGTGACGGTTTTGGACAAACGACGTGACGCAACGTCTGCTGAAGAAGCTGGCAGATCCTGCGCGTGTCTAACAGCTCACTTACCTTTGGGTAGCAGTGGATAGATCACGATATCGCTCAAAAAGGCGCACTTGACGGCTGCGAGGATCAACCCACTCACCGTCCAACATCACCTGCGTCGGCCAGGTGGTGACCTCTAACGGATCCCCTTGCCATAAAACAAAGGTGGCTGGACCACCCACCGCGATTTTCCCCAACGAATCATCTAACCCAAATATCTCAACCGGTGTACGAGTTATTGCGCGTAACGCAACGTCCCAATCCAACCCGTGCGCTACCGCGTTACCAGCGTGCTGCCTCAGTAAGCGAATGTTGTGAGAGTCTGATACCACAATGGCGATTTTAACTCCCGCCTGTACAAGTAGGGTTGCGTTGTCATTGCGCGCGCCTAAGCGGTCAAATGAGCGCGGTAAGTTATTGAGTGGATCAAGAATGACTGCAACACCAGCTTGCGCCAGCTCATCGGCTACCTTCCATGCTTCCGTGCCACCTCGTACAACTAGGTTCAAGTCATGCTGCTGTGCCAAAGATAATACCTGGCGAATTTCGTTCGCTCTGTGTACCGTTATGACAAACGGTAATTTATTATCAACGGTTTGTTTCAAAGCGATCATATCGTAACGGCTATACTGCTTGGGCTCCGCTTGATAACGCGTGGCTCTAAAACCGCGCAAGTCTTCCAACCCGCGCCGCAAACGCGCGATGACTTCTGCGCGACTGCCGCCCACTTTGGTGGCAATGTTACTACCCACTTGGCCAAACATCGCAACCCGCGGTTGTAACAGCGTACTTGGACTAGACAAACTAATGGCAGCGCCAAAACCTGCTAACGGATCTGGTCCGACTCTTGGCGCAACAATAGCATGGGTTACGCCTTCAACCCGAGTCACATCGATGACCACACTTTCATCATTGATCGCATATTGAACATCGAAAGCTGGGCCGTAACCGGTATCGTCCAACATGCTATCAATGGTAGAAGCTTCTAAATTAATCTCATCCAAACCCAGTTGTGAATAGGCAGCGAACAGCCCAGGTGTCATAACCAACCCCTTGCCCGACAACACCTGCGCACCTGCAGGAAATTGCACATCGCTACCTATGGCAACAATTTGCCCATCCTTAACCACCACCGAGGTGGTTGAGTGATCATCGAACCTGTATCCATCATCATTTTGTGAATGCAAGTTCACCTGAGTGATCACAACAGTTTGGGCGTAGCCATTGATATTCAAGCTGAAACAAGCCACCACCATACCGAGTAAGCCCAGCCGATTTGCCAATTTCATCGCCGGCCTCCCACTGTTTGACCCAGCTCGAAATCTGATCTCGGCTGCCGTGTTGTGTCTTGTTTGTCATAGTACAAGTGCCCATCAATGAAAACTTTCTGGGCGTGAGCATAAACACTGAACGGATCATCATCCCACAACACGATGTCTGCAGCCTTACCCACCTCAATTGAGCCAGTCTCTTCCCCCACCCCTAGAGCGTTGGCCGCATTTAGCGTTATCCACTGCATAGCCTCCGCCTTAGAGATGTTCATACCCATACGGCGAGCTGACGTCAGCGCTTTGGATGCCTCCTGGTTGAGGCGCTGTATGCCCAAGGCAGAATCAGAATGAACAATGGCACAGGCTTTTGCTTGATGGACTAGCGCAATATTTTGCTGCACACCGTCAAAGAGTTCTAATTTAACCCCCCACCAATCGGCCCACATGGCAGAGCAAATGCCTTCTTGTGCAAGTAGGTCTGCCACTTTGTATGCTTCGATGGCATGATGGAAAGTACCGATGCGATAACCAAATTCCTGAGCAATATCGATCATGTAAGCCATCTCATCTGCACGATAGCAGTGATTGTGGACAATGATTTCGCCTTCTAACACACCCACTAACGTTTCCAATCCGAGGTCTCGATCTGGTTGAGGTTTACTGTCATCTTCGCGATAGGCAGCCCACTTGCGCTGGTACGCCTGCGCCTTAGCCCAGGCCTCACGATAACCCGCAACATTACCCATACGAGTAGACGGCGCCTGGCTTTTACCGCCGTACACACGCTTGGGGTTTTCCCCGCAAGCCATTTTTAAACTATGTTTTGCGCCTGGAAACTTCATCTGCTGAACTGTTCTTGCTGGCACATTTTTAAGGGTCACGCCTCGTCCACCAAATAAATTCCCACTACCCGGTAATATCTGCAAGGTGGTGACACCACCAGCAAGTGCTAAATCAAACTGTGGGTCTTGAGGCCACACCGAGTGTTCTACCCACACTTTCGCAGTATTCGGCGAGGTCATTTCGTTGCCGTCTTGGGTAGAGGAAATATAGGGGGATGGGTATGTCCCCAGGTGGGAGTGCACGTCAATAATGCCCGGACTCAACCACATGTCAGAACCATCCACCCGGCGCAGCCCATCCATCGATAGGCCAACCATCGATAGCTCATCTGAGCTGCCACCAACGGCTGCTATTCGACCTTCTCGAACCACTACATCAGTATTCTCGAAAAACTCACCGCTACCGGTATAAACATTCGCCCCAGTGATGACAAAGTCAACAACCGCCATGGGCTCGTAGGTAGATTCATAGGGTTGCCTGGACTCAGCCTGCGCGACCAACAGACTCAGAAGGAGAGACAGCGCCACGAGACACTGGGTTAACTTTTTTGCAAGACAGTAAGACGACACACTAGCCCCATCACATCAATGTGACGGCATGGTACTTAATTTATTCCACCCTCACTACATATCGTAGATCAAATTCCGCGTTGTCCGACCCGACAGGCTGATTCATTACACCTTGGGGGGATATGCGAACATAACGTACATTGGCATCAAAACCCTGGGCATCAGGTATTGGACTATAGGTGAAGTCGACGCCATCGATGGAATAACTGACATTTAACGTGTAGTCATAAGTCAGACCAGTGAGGATCGGAGAGTTGCTGTCATCAAACTCTACTGGGTCGGCGCCAGCACAAATGACGCTCACACAAACCGCCAATTCCACAGGAATCTGGTCTGTAATCACCACGCTGTTGCTGTCGAGGCCATCGGGTCCTTGGTTTTCAACGTTAACTTCATATCGCACCCAAGCACCTGGAATAGATTTAGGATTAGTCAAACTGATACCGTCCGACAGGGTTTGCAGAGTTTTACCCAGCGCTATGACCGCGCCGCGTACGACAAAGGTTTGTTCGTCTATGTTGTAGAAATTCGACTGATCTTCAGGGGCAGTACTTGCGCCCGGGATCATGACCAAGCCGTTGGTCACGCCGCCCAAAGCCACAGAGTTGTCCCGCGCAAACACACGAACCAACCAATTGCTACCCGCTGGACCCGAACCTGTGATGGTATAGGTGGGGCTCCCGACATCACTGCCATCATTACTCCAGATACCATCAGCGGCAACCGCATCACCGTGGGTACCATCGTCAAACAACACGACTGCTGCGCTCACCAAAACTGCATTGTGGTCATATATATTCGCTAAAACGCCGGCCACGCTGGCATCCACATCAACCTGCAGCGACAAGGTATCGCCAAAATTCAGCTCACTGGCTGACGATACAGTAGTGTCGTTGGGTAAGCTTATATTTGCACCAAAGGCTTCAGGAATACCCAAACCCGCTACTTGCAAGCTCCAAACCACGTCATCTACTTTTATCCAGCTGCGGAAGCTGTTGTCAGTGCTACTGTGTCGCGACGTAATTCTGAAAGCAATGGTCGATCCTTGATAGGGTTGTAGATTCAGTTGCGCCCGCTTCCAGCCGTGATCTCGTAAGGTTGTACTAAATCCATTTCGTCCGAGCCGACTAGGGTTGATCGTCAGTTGCGGCGCAGGTACGTTGTTGATGCCTAAATTGGTGTGATCAACGCTGGCACCATTGACAGAGAATTCGAACCAGTCGTAGTTGATTGTGTTCGAAATACCATCATAAGATTGCACTTGGAAATAGAATTCCAGCATTCCAGCTGAAGTTCCCGCCGGCACTTCAATATTGCGAGCCAAACGAATTTGCTCATTGCCCCCGGTTCCATCTTCACAATTGTCACGAAAGCCCAATAGGTGCCAACGCCTCCCGGTGGCAATTCCGCCACTGCGGTTTGGGCCGCTGTCTGCCGTTGACGCACTCTCTCCACAAATTCCGGCCAAACTGGTGGTCTGAGTCACAGTGGTTGTGTACACCTCATTATTCTGGTTTCCGCCCGCATTCAGCGCACTGGTTTGCCAACGGGTCGGCAATGATCCATTGGAGTGCTCAAAATGCCCGTTGATGACCCGGCTTGGGTTAGCAGGTTTTGCCCCATTCCCAGAGATGTCGAAATAGAGGTAGTACTCACCTGCACCAATACTGTCGTCAAGAATAAAACGCACTTGTCCGCGCGCGTTTGCAGCTGGAT
Organism: Gammaproteobacteria bacterium; assembly: GCA_003230835.1. Taxonomy (GTDB): domain Bacteria; phylum Pseudomonadota; class Gammaproteobacteria; order Pseudomonadales; family Azotimanducaceae; genus UBA4421. The sequence continues at coordinate 400 of QIGT01000271.1, read as the reverse complement.
CTAAAAGTCCGGCATAAATGCGATCAGTAAATTCTTGTTCATCGGCTAAAGCGCCACTGGGTCGCACGATACGAGGGGAGTTTGCATCGAAAGCAACAGCGGAGGTATCCAAGTTCATGGCCGACAGTAAACTATTAAAATCCACATCAAACTGCACCGTGGAGCCGACAGCAGCACCCCCAGGAATGACCACCGGTACGCGATAGTGCCAGTCTGCAACCCCGGCACCTTCGTCATACCAAGCGGGTGTGCGTAGGTCGGCTTGTAGTTGCATGGGCAGCAATGCACACACCAAGCTCAACCATGCTGGTAAGCCAATGCGGCTGATAACCCCAAACCAACCACCGGATCTGCGATTGAGAGTATGTTCATGATGTGCACGAAAGTCGGCCACGCATTT
>QIGT01000345.1 GCA_003230835.1 Gammaproteobacteria bacterium | reverse complement strand
GAATAAATGTGCCTCGCGATTTGGACATCTTGGTGCCATTGACTGTGATGAAGCCATGTGCGTGTAGACGTGTGGGTTGGCGGAAATCTGCACCTTCTAGAACCGCCGGCCAAAATAACGCATGGAAGTTGATGATGTCTTTGCCAATAAAGTGGTGAACTTCTGTGTGATTATCTGGTGCCCAGAAATCATCGAAGGCGACATGATTGGTATTGTCACAAAAATGTTTGAAGCTGCCCATGTAGCCGATGGGCGCATCTAACCAGACGTAGAAATATTTGTCTGTGGCGCCTGGAATGGCAAACCCAAAATAAGGTGCATCTCGGGAAATATCCCAGGCGCGAAGGCCATCTTCTAACCACTCAGAAAGTTTGTTGGCGATCTCTGGTTGTACTGCTTCGGTACGCACCCATTCCTTGAGAAAGCCAGTGTATTGAGCGAGATCGAAGAAGTAATGCTCCGACTTTTTCAAGATTGGGGTGGTCCCGGAATAGACAGACTTAGGGTTCTTGAGCTCTACCGCATCGTAGGTTGCGGAGCAATTTTCACAGTTATCTCCGTATTGATCAGGTTGCGCGCAGCGTGGACATTCACCGATGACAAATCGATCAGCCAAGAACAGCTCTTTGTCAGGATCGTAGAGCTGCTCGACCTCTTTGGTAAAGATCAAGTTGCGTTCCTGTAGGCGTTGATAGATGAGCTCTGCAAAGAACTTATTTTCCTCGGAATGGGTCGAGTGGTAATTGTCGTAGTTGATCAAGAAACCGTTGAAGTCTTGCAAATGATCGATACGCATTTGCGTCACCAGTTGTTCTTCACTGATGCCTTCTTGTTCAGCACGCAACATGGTAGCAGTGCCATGGGCATCGTCTGCGCAAACATAATAAACTTCGTGGCCGCGCATGCGTTGAAAGCGAACCCAGATGTCCGTTTGAATGTGCTCCAACATGTGGCCCAGATGAATGGGACCATTTGCGTTGGGCAGTGCGCTGGTGACTAAAATTCTACGGGCCATTGCCTTTTCCTACGAGTTTCGTGTGACGCGATTTGCGTGAATGGTATGTGTTAAAAATTGGTGGCGTAGTTTACACATCCACGCAAGTGTAGTGTTAGTGATTTTGCTGAATGTGGTAGGATCTGTGCATGCATCTTTACACTCTCACCAGCGCCGACGGTCATGTCGAATCTTATACAGATCGCAAGCGGTACTGGTGGATGCTTTCGCTGGTGAATCCACTGATTCCACTGCTCGGGGTTGGCGGCCATTTGTTCAGCGCCAACGAGTTGTGGTTGGTTGTTCCTTTGTTGCTCATGTTTGTGCTGGGGCCGCTGTTTGATTGGTTGTTTGGAGAGGACGAGAACAATCCGCCAGAAGTACTGGTGCCGCAGCTCGAAGACGACCGTTACTATCGAATATTGACCTATCTCACTGTGCCGCTGCATTACATCACCTTTTTATGTGTGGCCGTGTGGGTGGGCACACAAAGTCTTTCTTGGTGGGGGTTTTTAACCCTCACGGTTGCAGTGGGCTTTGCCGATGGATTCGCCATCAACACAGGTCATGAGTTAGGTCACAAGCGCACCAAGATTGAAACTTGGTTGGCCAAGATTGTGCTTGCAGTTCCTGCCTATGGGCATTTTTGGATAGAGCATAATCGCGGTCATCACCGTGACGTTGCGACTCCGCAAGACCCGGCAAGTGCACGCATGGGGGAGTCGATCTACAAATTTGCACGTCGCGAAATACCGGGTGCCTTTCATCGTGCATGGATGATTGAGCACGAACGTCTTTGTCGCAAGGGTGTGCCGGTGTGGAGTTTGCACAATGAGGTTTTACAGAGCTACTTGATCACCATCGTGCTGCAGGTTGGCCTTATCGCAGCTTTCGGTTGGATTATGCTGCCATTTCTGCTCGTGCATAACTTCTTTTCTTGGTGGGTACTCACCAGTGCCAATTATATTGAGCATTATGGTTTGTTACGCGCGACTCAAGCCGATGGCAAGTTCGAGCGATGTCAGCCCCACCATAGCTGGAACGCCAACCACAAGTATTCAAATCTACTGTTGTTTCATTTGCAGCGACATTCAGATCACCACGCCAATCCAACCCGGCGCTATCAAAGTCTGCGCCATTTTGAAGATTTACCCAGCTTGCCCAGCGGATATTATGGTATGTACATCATTGCCTACTTCCCAAGTCTTTGGTTCAAAATGCTCGACCCAAGATTGTTGGCGCTACCGCATATAAATGGAGATCTCAGCAAAATAAATATAGATCCAGATGCTAAGCAGCATATTTATGCTAAGTATGGCGAGTAAATTTCGTTGTCCAGGTTGTGGGTACGTTTACGACGAAGCACAAGGTGATGATCATGAAGGTTATCCGCCAGGATTTGCCTTTGCCGAGCTACCCGAAGGTTTTGTTTGTCCTGATTGTTCCGTTCGGTACAAGGAAGACTTCCTCCAAGACGACCCTGCATAGACCTAGCGTTGCTGTGTTTCATTAGCATTTTAGTAACGCATGCCTATACTGTGCGCCCCCGCCTCGCGAGCACCTTATGAAGGTTGATGAATTTGTAGATCCGTATCTGGGTAAAACCTGGGCAGAGTTGGGTGCCCGAGTGCTGTCTTCGGGGAAACGCATCTGCGTCACCTTGGGTTACCCAGCCGCTGGCATTCGTGACCGCATCGAGGCCGAATTGAGTGAGTTTCTGGGTGGTAGCGACATCGAACTAGATCTGCTTTTTCAAGCGCCTCCAGGTCGCGGTTTTGGACAGGTGAAGCAAATAGTCGCTGTCGCTTCAGGTAAGGGTGGCGTAGGAAAATCGACTACTGCGGTCAACTTGGCCTTAGCATTGGATGCTCAGGGTGCCAAAGTTGGTTTACTCGATGCCGATATTTATGGTCCAAGCCAAGGCATGATGCTGGGTGTGGAAGAAGGGCGTCGACCGCAAATAAGCGAGGGTAAGTTTTTTGAACCACTGCGAGCCCATGGTTTAAAAGCCATGTCTATGAGCTTCATGGTAACCGAGGCAACACCAATGGTTTGGCGGGGTCCTATGGCGTCAGGTGCGTTGCAGCAAATTCTGACCCAAACCCTGTGGGGTGATTTGGATTACTTAATCGTTGATATGCCACCCGGTACTGGAGACATACAGCTGACGCTATCACAAAAAGCGCCCGTTTCAGGGGCAGTTATTGTCACCACTCCCCAGGATATTGCTTTGTTAGATGCCATTAAGGGTATCGAGATGTTTTCCAAAGTGGATATTCCAGTCCTGGGTATTGTTGAAAACATGAGTGTTCATGAGTGCCCGAATTGTGGACACATGAGTCATTTGTTTGGCAGTGGTGGTGGACAGCGCGTAGCGACTAAATTAGGTGTTCCGTTATTGGGGCAATTGCCTTTGTCGATGGATATTCGCCTCCAGACAGACAGCGGCACGCCTTGCGTGGTCGCGGACCCAAAGTCTGTAGCCAGCGAAATTTATGCTGAAGTAGCACGCCATTTAGCAGCCCGTTTATGGCGAGTAGGAGCAGAGCAACCTTCCGCGCCCACTATTTCCCTTGTTGATGACTAGAGACTAATTTCAAATGACGATTAAATCTGATCGCTGGATCATAGAGCAGGCTGGCAATGGCATGATTGAGCCATTTGAGGCGGGCCAAGTTCGTAGCGTGGGTGGTGAAAAAGTAATCTCTTACGGCACCTCGAGTTATGGCTATGACGTACGCTGCGCACCCCAGTTCAAGGTATTTACCAACATCCATTCTGCCACTGTGGACCCCAAAGCCTTTGATGAACGTAGCTTTGTCGATGTCAAAAATGATGTTTGTGTGATTCCACCCAACTCGTTTGCGTTGGCCAGCACGGTTGAGTATTTTCGTATTCCAGAAGATGTGTTGACCATATGTCTTGGTAAGTCTACTTATGCGCGTTGCGGCATCATTGTTAACGTCACGCCCTTGGAACCCGAGTGGGAAGGGCACGTGACCTTAGAATTTTCCAACACCACCACACTACCTGCGAAAATTTATGCCAATGAAGGCGTCGCTCAAATGTTATTTTTCCAATCGGATGAGCGCTGTCAAATCACCTACAAAGATCGTGGTGGCAAGTACCAGGGTCAAACTGGCGTCACTTTGCCTAAACCTTAAAGGTCGTGTCCCAGGCCATGTTCGAGGTGAATGAAGAATCAATTCTTTTTCAGCAGAATCTGGCTGCTGCTGGGCGTGGTGTTGGCGCTCACGATTGATCCCACGCGTATGGGGTGTTCGCCGATTTGCGCCAAACTTGTCAATACAGCATCTGCCTCAGTGGCCTCGACAACCAGTAAAAATCCGATACCACAATTGAAAGTGGTGAGCATTTCTTGCTGGGAAATGTTTCCCGCCTGTTGTAGCCATGAAAATATGTCTGGCCAATTCCAACTGTCGATGTCGATCAATGCAGCATGTTCTGGGTTATGCAGCACACGGGGTAGGTTTTCATAGAAACCACCCCCGGTCACGTGGACCATGGCGTGCACCCCAGTGGTTTCTTTAAGCAGGGTCAAAATAGATTTAACGTAGATTCGCGTAGGTGCGAGTAGGTCGTTCAACATGTCTTCGTTGGGCTGTATCGCCTGTTGTTGAATAACCTTGCGAATTAATGCATAGCCGTTGCTGTGAGGGCCACTACTGGGCAAGCCAATAATTGCATGGCCGATATCCACCTTTTGCGGGGTAATGATGTTTTGTTTTTCTACCACCCCAACACAAAAACCTGCAAGGTCATAGTCGTCTTTACCATAGAACCCAGGCATTTCTGCAGTTTCGCCACCGGCCAACGAACACCCTGCTATCTCACAACCTTTAGCAATCCCGGCAATCACTGTGCTGGCGGTGTCTACATCTAAGGCGCCGGTAGCGTAGTAGTCGAGAAAAATAAAGGGTTCAGCGCCGGTCACTAGGACATCGTTCACGCACATGGCTACCAGGTCCTGACCCACCCCATCGTGTCGGTTGTAGTCGATTGCCAGTCTGAGTTTTGTACCTACGCCGTCGGTACCTGTGACCAATACCGGCTGTTGATAGCCTTTAGGAATTTCTGTCATTGCAGCGAAGCCACCAAGATTAGACAGCATTTCAGGGCGGTGGGTGGCTTTACAGGCGGGGCCAATGCGATGTACTAATTCGGCACCAGCTTGGATATCTACACCGGCATCTTTGTAGCTCAAGCCGGTAGAAGGTGAATCGGACAACTTTAATCCTGACTACAATCGAAGGGTATTTGAATTGTAACAGACTCTCCACGCGTGGGGATTTTAGCTACACTGGGGCTTAGGAAAATTGGGTTTGTCTAAATAGTGATAAGAATCATTGTGACCTTGGTCTGCTCATTGAGTTTGTGCGCTAGTGTGCAAGCACTGGAGGTACCCGACTTGTTGTATGCAGTAGAACAGCCAGTGCAGGGCCAAAGTGAGCAACAGCGACAGCTCGCGGCAAGCCAAGCTTTATTGGTCATGCTGACGCGACTCACAGGCTTGGTATCGGTGCCACGCACCCCTCTCATAAAGGCTGCCCTAGACAATCCAGCACGGTTTTATGATCGTTATGTTTTTTTTGAAGAGACAGATGCACAAGGCAATGATCAACAAATATTGAGTATGACCTTCCACCCCGAGGTGGTTGTTGATTTGATCAGGCAAGCAAACTTGCCCATATGGTGGTCGCAGCGGCCCACTATCGTCGTTTGGGCTGTATTTGAAATTGATGGTGATGGTCGTCAAGAACTGTTGGGCGCGAGAAGCAAACACCCATTGATTAGCGCGCTAAAAGCACGGGCCCGATATCGTGGCTTGGAACTCATTATCCCCACTCTGGACGCCGCTGACCAAAATGCGGTCACGGCCCAGGATGTATGGGGTAATTTCACCGATACATTGAATGCAGCGTCGGCAGAATACGCAGCAGACATCGTGCTCACCGCTCGCGTGCAGGAAACTGGCACCTCGACGGCAAGCCCAAACCTTCAAGCAGACTGGCAATTTTGGCTGGCTCAAGAACCCTACGCCGGTCGCGTCTCTGTCCGCGACTACGGCAACGTTGCAGTCGCCGCGATCGATGCAGTGGTGGATGAGTTAATCGATCGGTATGTGGTGCCGGCTCGTGCAGTTCGTAATGTTTCGGTAGCAGTTGCTGGGTTGTCTGGCATGCAACCCTATACCGATCTCATGTCCTATCTAGAAACCTTCGAATTTATTGCTCAGGTGCAGGTGACGTCCTTGCGAGATGGCGTACTGTATCTTAGCCTGCGCAGTTCGGCAGAAGGGAGCAAGCTGGTGGAATTGCTCACCGCACAAAATAGATTGGTCACAGATCCAGTCCATATCGGAGCCGGAGTGCAGCTTATATGGCAGGGTTAAGTCTCGCGCATTTACCGAACATCATTACCGTAGGCCGCATTCTGCTGGTGCTACCGATAGCGTGGTTGTTGTGGCATACCCGGTACTTAGATGCGTTTGTGCTGATGCTCATCGCGGGTATCTCCGATGCCTTAGATGGTTTCTTAGCACGTCGCTTTGGTTGGATGAGTAAGTTTGGCGCCACCCTTGATCCGTTTGCAGATAAGGTCCTGGTTGCCGCGGTATTTGTTGTCTTCACATTCCAAGGTCACATCCCCTTGTGGGTAGCCATTATCGTTTTGGTCAGAGATTTCACCATTGTTGCGGGTGCGGGGGTGTACAAGGTTTTGTATGAAGAAGTGGAAATTTCACCCACCTTTGTCAGCAAGGCAAATACTGCGATGCAAATTGTCATGTTATTGCTGATTATGTTGGGCTTAATGGAGGTAGAGGTATTCAGTGAAATCAGTCGGCAATTGGTTGACCCCTACTGCTTCTATATTTTGGCCGTGTTAGGTATGGCTTCGGGTTTGGACTACATCTTTACGTGGGGGTCCAAAGCTTATCGAGAAGACAAGAAACGCAAGTTGTATAAGCATGGTCCTGCCAGCATGCGTCGACCGGATTGAGTCTGTGGCAGGCCCACTGCAATTCACTCTTGCGATCGAGCATCCTCACCAGCAGCGTCTGGAGAATTTTGTGGTCGGTGAAAATGCGGAATTACTTGCAGCTCTACAGCCCCCGTTAGGCATATTTTCTGGTCTTTGGATGTCAGCCAGTGTTGGTGCGGGACGCAGCCACTTAATGCGTGGACGATGTTTATTGGCGCAACAGTCAGGGGTGAAGGTTCACTATGTGGGGTGTGCGGACTATGTCAAGAATGCAGGGTTATTGGTTAACAGCCTTCAGCTAGCCAGTACATTTGGTGCCGTGGTGGCGGTGGATGATGTTGCGCTTGTTGCAGGTGATAGCGTCTGCGAAGAGTTGCTGATGGCAACCTATCAGCGTTTGCTTGAACAAGGCGGGCAACTTCTTGTTAGTCATGAACAGGCGGCCACTTACCTTGAATTTGATATGCCAGATCTTAACTCGCGAATGCGCAGCCTGCTTCATTATCACATTCAACCGCTTGATGATACGGCGAAATCCGATTTGCTTCAACAACGCGCCTTTGCTCGAGGCTATGTGCTTTCAGAAGCTGTGGTGAAATACTGGATGTCGCGCGGTCCACGTGATTTGGGGGCCTTACTCACCGACCTTGATGTATTGGACCGGGCTTCCCTAGTGCGTCAGCAAGCGGTGACCATTCCCTTACTTAAGCAAGTGCTGGGATACTAATGGTCAAACTTACCTTGGTGAGTCGCTAGTGCATTTGCTTGTGGTTGGTGGTGGTTCAGCCGGACACGTCATTCCAGCGTTGCCGATCATCGATGAATTCATCGCTGCGGGTGACCAAGTCAGTTTTGTCGGAACGCATTCTGGTTTGGAGGAGGGTTTGTTAGCAGACTCTGAAGTGAATTTTTACGCCATATCCGCAGGCAAACTGCGGCGTTATTGGTCTTGGCAAAATGTTGCCGATGGCTTCCTGGTACTGTTAGGGGTATTGCAGTCTATATGGCTTCTGGGTCGGCTTGGCCCTGATGTGGTCTTTTCAAAGGGCGGGTTCGTTTCCTTTCCCGTCGCGGTTGCAAGCTGGCTATGGCGTGTCCCCTTGGTGAGCCATGAATCTGACCTGACACCAGGGTTGGCGAACAGATTGGTCTTACCGTTTACCCGCGTGTTGTGTGTGAGTTTTGCAGCGACCCAAGATCATATTAAGCAGACTGCTAAAGTCAGAGTAGTTCACACTGGAACGCCTGTACGTGATTTTGTGCTGGGCGGAGATGCGTCACGTGGCCGCAACCTACTGGGGTTAAAAGACCAAAGGCCATTGTTGGTGGTCACCGGCGGCAGTTTGGGAGCAGATCGATTAAATCATGCAATTAGGTGTGCGGCTAAGGAACTGACGCAGATCTATACGATTTTGCATGTCTGTGGTGTAGGGAAACTTGTGCAGATGAATCTGCCTAATTATCAGCAGGAAGAATATATAGGTGATAGCTGGGGAGACATCCTAGCTGCAGCAGATGTCGTGGTCTCGCGTGCGGGAGCAAACGCTCTGTTTGAACTTTTGGCACTACGAAAGCTGAATGTCTTGGTGCCTCTATCTGCTCAAGCATCACGTGGGGATCAAATTGAAAATGCACATTTTGCCCATCGCCAAGGACTGAGTGAAGTGATCTTCGAAGAAGACCTAGACACCCCATCGTTGTTGGCCGCACTGGTGAAAGTTTCGGATCCCCAGGCGGATTATTGCAACAAACTCGCGCTGTTTGAGGTGCCTAATGCAACTGAGTCCATTGTGCATGAGTTGCGCTCCTTAGAGAGCCTCTGATTAATTCTCGGCAAAAATAATTGGCCTAATCATCATCGACATTTCCCGTTTACGTATTGCGCCTTGACAATATCCGCAGCGCACCCTAACTTCCGCGCCCTTCTCTAATTGCAATAACTCTGTGGAAGCTTATGTTCAAGATTCGAACCTACAATGCCATCGCACCCATCGGACTAGAACAGTTTACCGCTGAGCAATTCGAAGTTGCCGCCGACCTAGAATTACCAGATGCGATGTTGCTACGCAGCCATAAACTGGTGGCTGACGATTTACCTGCAGGCTTGTGGGCGATTGCTCGAGCCGGGGCTGGAACTAATAATGTTCCTGTAGAGGCCTGTTCTGAGCGAGGTATTGTGGTTTTTAATACTCCGGGTGCAAACGCCAACTCGGTGAAAGAACTGGTGCTAACGGCGTTGTTGCTGTCATCTCGAGATGTGTACGGTGGCATTAACTATGTTCGCTCTCTAGCCAACATAGATGACGAGGGCGAATTAAATAAATTGGTCGAAGCGGAGAAGAAACGCTTCAAAGGCCGAGAGCTAGTGGGAAAGACCTTAGGTGTGGTTGGTTTAGGTGCCATTGGATCAATGGTCGCGCGCGCAGGCTTGGACATGGGTATGCATGTGCTGGGCTATGACCCAGCACTGTCGGTGGACGCTGCTTGGCGGATTCCGGCAGAAGTAAGCCGTATGCAAGATCTTCCCAGTCTGTTTGCTCAAGCAGACTATGTCACTTTACACGTTCCGTTATTGCCAGCCACCCAAGGAATGGTCAATGCCGAGAGCTTGCGTGCGTTTAAGCCAGGCAGTGTATTGTTGAACTTTGCACGTCAGCCTATTGTTGATAGCGATGCTCTAACCGCAGCGTTGGATAGCGGTCAGGTGGGTAAATATGTAGCAGATTTTCCTGTGCCAGGGCTCTTGGATCGCGACAATGTCATACTCACCCCTCATTTAGGAGCGAGTACCGAAGAAGCCGAAGAAAATTGTGCGGTCATGGCGGCGGATCAACTGATCCGGTTCCTACAAACTGGCAGCATAGTCAACTCAGTGAATTTTCCGATGGTGAGTTTGGGACAGATAGAAGGCTATCGCTTAGCGGTAACCAATAAAAATGTTCCCGGTATGTTAGGACAAATGACTTCTGTATTGGCCGATCGAGACATCAATGTCATCGATCTTCTGAATAAGAGTCGAGACGATGTTGCCTATAACCTGATCGACATGGCCCAGGCTCCAGACCAAGGCCTGATCGATGCCATTTGTGCGATAGACAGTGTCATCAGTGTTCGAGTACTGACAGGACTCTAGCTATGCCTTACGCCGCGGCGAAGTTGACGGCGTTTAAAACGCATTGGGTCCAACAGCTCGATAACGCTCTGTTGAGTTGGGGGAATCCAACCCAGTAAGCTACTGCAAATGATTGCACCAGCTAATGGTGCCGATGTCGTACCCATGGAGCCATGAGCAGTGGCTACCCAAAGATTCTCGGCGACTTTTCCGACAATGGGCGATCGATCGCTGGATACTGCGCGAACACCGCGCTGGGACTTTTGCCATTGTAATTGCTTAGAGGCTAATTGCTGGTTTGCTTCTAAATTGTGTTGTGTTGCGTCTTGTTCGCACCAAGGTTGGTATTCATAAGTTGCACCCATCACTACCGAATTTTTATTCGGTATCCAAAGGCTATTGCCCACCACTGGAACTTGGGTGTTGGGCTGGTGGTGGAACCAATCAAGCTGGCCATGTACTTCTGCAATTTCTAAAAAATTGCAGTGTGTAAAGGAGCGTGTTGCATTCCCAGCGCAGATGATGTTTGGGTGATCGTCAGAAACCGGCAATATGCGTTGTTCAAAGTTGATCTTCGGGTGCAGCATAAGGTTGCGGCATAACATGTGAAGGTCTACCACTTTGGCAGTTGGAAACCAAAGGGCCGAATCCTGCATCACTGAACCGCACAGTTCGCTGGCCAGCGTTGCGGAAATACTATTGATCCAGTAAGCCTGGGTGGGGTCAGTAGCGCGATAGACAGTGGCTATTTTCAGCAGTTTACCCGCATCCAAATTTGGACCGAGTATTTGCAACACGCCACTGTGGCGTAAGGTGGCGTCGGCTGTCGCCCATTTTCCTAGAGCGAAATAGTTGGTGGCGTAGTGAAATGCGGCAGCGCGAAAATGTGCGTCAGCGCTGTTGTCGGCTAATAATCGTGCGTGCATCAACGCCGCTTCAATTTTAGACGCGCCACTGGCGATACCTCCCGGGTCTGCTACGGTAACGTTGATGCCCTGATGTGCCAGGTGGTGTGCAACCAGTACACCACCAATACCTGCGCCATGTACGGTGACCTTGGCATGCGCAAGAATGGGCTCTTTAACACCTTTCGCTTCGAACACGCCGGCTAAACTCTCTCGTTTGTGCGGGCGCTGATCAACCTTACGCATGCAGAAACCAACCGCTTGTAGCGAGCGACGAACTTGCCCAGATGCGGTAAAAGTTGCCAAGGTGGTTTTGCGATGGCTGCATTGCGCGATTTTACTGAGCAAATCTGGTTGCCACATCTGTGGGTTTTTAGTGGGCGCAAAGCCATCTAGGTAGCAGGCGTCGAAGGGTGCGGGTTGATGAGCGCAAAGATCGTCGAGTGCGTCAATGGCTAAGCCGTGAAAAACCGACAAGGTAATCCGACCTTGCGCTAGCACGCGTCGATGCCAGCCTGGCATGACCGGCAGGGGGTTTTGGATTAGTTCGCTGTACAAGGGTAGATTGCTGACATGTGCGTCCACTGCCTTGTGCCAGTCTTCTTGACTCAATGGATGCGCTTCACACGAAATAAAGTGTAAGTTGGTTGTGGTCTTGGCCAGCAGTGCTTGCGCCGTGACCACAAAGTTTAAGCCCGTGCCGAAACCCAGTTCGAGTATGTTGAGGTGCGTGGCGTTGGTCGCTTTAGTAAGGATGTCGCAAGGTTCTAGAAATACTCGGCGAACTTCATCTACGCCGTCAGGGCTGAAATAAATATCGTCAAACGTCGCAGCGAAGGGTTGTTGTGCACGCCACTCGATTTGCGCCGCTTGGATTGCGTCGGGTTGTGATTTAACGGGTGGCAATAGGGTTGTCTGTATTTGTGATCCAACCGCTCCAAGAATCGACGAATAGCTTCGGTTCGGGGAAGCCCGCAATATTCATGGCAAGAATGTTATGACAAGCAGTGACACCGGAGCCACAGTAACTAATTATTTCGTCAAAATTTTTGAGTGCTGAAAACCTTGCTGCTAATGCCTGCGAGTCGAGCAAGCACTGGTGCTGATTCAAGTTACCCTGGAGGGGATAACAGACCGCGCCGGGAATATGCCCGGCGATAGGGTCTATGGGCTCTTGTTCTCCATGGAAACGCTGGGTTGTGCGCGC
>QIGT01000367.1 GCA_003230835.1 Gammaproteobacteria bacterium | reverse complement strand
GGGTCTGGAACATTCGTCCGGGTCTCGGTTTGGCTTGGTGAGATGTTTGTCCGCTTGAAACGTCAATGATAGTAGCGCCTGCATCGGTAAATGCCGTGGCTATGGCGATGCAATCATCTTGGGTGATGCCATCCTCTCCTAACCAATCGTGAGCGGAGATGCGCACCGACATCGGTCGCTGGGTTGGCCATACTTCACGCATCGCCTTGAATACCTCGATGGGATATCGCAACCTATTTTGTAAACTTCCACCGTATTCATCTGTACGTTGATTCATGACTGGTGTAATAAAAGAGGACAACAGGTAGCCGTGAGCCGCATGCAGTTCCAGCATGTCAAAACCCGCCCGAGCTGCTCGTTGTGTAGCGGCACAGAACTCTTCTTTAATGTTGTCCATGCCTAGGCGGTCAAGCTCGGTGGGTTGTTGATTAAAAGTGTCGTAGCGCAGCGCGCTGGCGGAGACCAGTGGCCACGCCTGCTCTGCTGCAAGTGGATCGTCTAGGCGCTCCGGATGCCAGTCCCAAGGCGCTTTGGTCGCGCCCTTAGCGCCAGCATGGCCCAACTGCATGGCGATTTTAGCGCCGGTATGTTGATGTACAAACTCTACTATGCGTTGCCACGCCTTTTCTTGTTTGTCATTCCAAATACCAGTACATCCGGGTGTGATGCGCGCATCGGTCGAAATGTCGGTCATCTCGGTGACAACTAAGCCTGCTCCACCTTTTGCAAGGCTACCGTAGTGAACCAGGTGCCAATCATCTGGTAGGCCATCCACAGCGCTATACATGGACATAGGAGAGACCACTATTCGATTGATCAGTCTCGTGTTACCTAGATCGAAAGGAAGAAACATAGGCGGCACCGGTTCGGTGCAAGATTCACCGAGGAATTTTTTTGCCAAGTGTTGTTCCATGCCTTCAAGCCATGATTTGTCTCGAAGACGTAAATTTTCGTGGCTCACTCTTTGGCTGCGGGTCAGCATTGAGTAATTCAATTGCTTTAGGTCGAATGCCTCAAGGTAGCGGGGTGCGTTTTCAAACCAGTACATGGCGTTCAGCGCGGCATTCTGTAACCGCAGGGCTTCGATCTCTCGCTCTTGCTGATATGCCTTTAACGCATCTTTCATAGAAAGATCACTATGTAAGTGTTTGGCCAGGGATATGGCATCTTCGATACCCAGTTTGGTACCCGAGCCGATGGCGAAGTGAGCGGTGTGGGCGGCATCACCAATGAGTACCACGCGATCATCCATCACCCAGTTTCTACACAGGACAAATGGAAAATTGATCCAAGCTGAGCCGCGAACATGGGCTGAGTTGGTGAGCAGTTGATTTCCATCGAGGTAATTTGCAAATATTTTTCGGCAGACTTCGGCGCTATCGTCATGGGACATGTGCTCGAATCCCAAGGCGTCGTAAACATCAGCATTACATTCGACGATGAAGGTGGAAGTTTGTTCATCGTATTGATACGCGTGTGCCCATATCCAACCCTGTGGTGTTTTTTCGAATATGAAAGTGAAGGCATCTCTAAATTTCTGCTGAGTCCCTAGCCAAACAAACTTGTTGGGTCGCACATCGATACTGCATTCGAAGGTTTCTAGGTGTGCATTCCTAATTTTTGAGTTAAGACCATCTGCCGCAACGATTAAGTCAGCGTCTGCAAATCGCGTGTGGATGTCGGCAACTTCAACCTCTGTTTCGAAGTGTATTTTCACACCCAGTTCAGACGCTCGATCATACAGTATCTGCAGCATGCGCATTCGTCCTAGGCCGATAAAGCCGTGGCCGTCTGAACGTTCTAAATCGCCGTTAACAAAGCAGTCAATCATATCCCAGTGTATGAATTCACCAGTTATGGCCTGGGCACTGGCTGGATCGTTGTGTTTTAAGTTATCAACAGTTTGATCGGAAAAAACCACGCCCCAACCAAACGTGTCATTGGGTTTGTTGCGCTCGTAGACATCAACTTCGTGACTTGGGTCCCTGAGTTTCATAGATATGGCCAAGTACAAACCGGCAGGGCCACCACCCAAACAGACGACTTTCATGCAGCATTTCCCGATAAAACCAGCGTCTCATTATAATGATATATTTTATATATAAAATGTTTTTCTTTAATGTATATGTAAAGGCTTAGTCAGCTATTCAGCGTGTAACTATTCGACTACTATTATTCCAATCATCCAAGAATATTAGGCAATGTCGGGCAAACAACACTCAACAGATCAAGAAACAAGGCTCATTGAAGAAGACCATCACTCGATAAAGTTATGGCTGCGGTTACTTACTTGTTCAAGTTTAATTGAAAAACATCTACGTGGATCACTGCGCGAAGAGTTCAATACAACGCTGCCCAGGTTCGATTTTTTAGCCCAGCTTGAACGTTCAGCGGACGGCTTAACCATGGGAGAGCTGTCGAGTCGCATGATGGTGTCTGGAGGAAATGCGACTGGCTTGGCGAATCAATTGGTTAAAGAAGGTCTGGTGGAAAGAAATTCGCCCCCCAATAATCGACGAACCTTTGTGATTAAGCTATCCCCGAAGGGCAAGAAGTATTTTGCAAAACTGGCCACTCGACATGAAGAATGGATGATATCGCTGCTTGGCAAGCTCAGTGATACTGACGTTCGAAACTTAATGCGTTTGCTGGGTAAGGTTAAGTCTGAGGTGGTGTAACCCAGCGGCTAGATGTCGATGACATTCAGGGTTTGTCTTGTGGAAACTGAAGAACCAACTTGGCTCGCTCTGTCGCAACGTCTTGTAAGGGGGAGCTGCGTAAAATACCCACTTCTTCACCACTATACGGGACGAAGTCGGCTGGCATTTGATCTGCTGAAACGAAGGGCAGTAACCAATTTAGAACTTCCGCCAGTGCTGTATCTGACAAGGCTGCATTGGCAGAGCCTGGTACACGTACAAGGAACTCGCGGCCTCCGTCAACCGCTAGGAACTTGCCTAAGAAATCCTGCATAGCAGGCACAACGTCATCAGCTGCTGCTGCACCACTAGGTCCGTGACAACCTTGACAATTTAGCATGTAGTTTATTTTCGCTCGATTGACGTTAGCTACCCCGGGAATGTCATCTGCGAACACGGCATGAGAAGGCAGACAAAGTACTGCTGATACCGTGACATAAACGTATAACCAAAGATGATTCCGCAACACAGTTACTCTAGGGCTATGCCAACGACAATAGCGGTTGAGCAATTGTAGATGGAGCTTTCCGTGCCCAAACACCAATTAAGATCGTTACTCTTAGGCGGGTTGTACATTGGCTTGTCGCCTTCGTTACGGTTACACATACAGTTACCACATCCCGATTTACCACAACAATCGTTGTAGGAAATCACATAGTTCTTGCCGTCGACCGGGTTGTTACAGGTGCCAATCCAGGTGATGGGAGACATTTCGGTTCCGGGCGGACACATGCTGGTGGTGCCCCCACAGCAGGTGCATAAGAAACCATCGATAGCGCAGTATCGCCAATATTCACAGGTCTCATCATCACCCACGTCGGGTATATTCGATTTCTTCGGTTGATGGTGGTCTGCGCGGGCCACAGGTAAAAGAGGCAGCGAAACTGCGCCCACCAACCCAGCGCCGAGTACACCTAACCAGCTTCGGCGCGAGGTTGTTCGAGCGAAGCTGCGGCTCATTTTTTCTGTTAGTTGATCAAATGGACTTGAGTCGTTCATAGGTTCTTACCTTGTGTTGTCGCGTCGTAAGAGATTGGATTTAGGTAGTCTTGGATTGACGCGATACCCATTCTTTCGGCTTCAAACAAGCTTTCAAGATGTTCTCGAGAATTCACAATGCCTAGAGACGCAATCTTGCCTTGCTTGTCGATCAAAACACCGTAGGGTAGCTTGCTCACGCCATACGAGCGTCCAACCACCTCAGATATCGCATAATCAAACTGTTCCAGCTTTTCAGCCTGGACAAACTCTCTGTGTTCGCTGTGGCTATCCCCATCGCTGAGCAGCAAGATTTCGACATCCTTTTCTGCTCGCTGGATAGATTTCAATATGGGCAGCAAGGTTTTGCAGATTGGGCAATCTGGGGCCAAAAAGAACAGCAGTTGACTGTGTCCTAAAACATCTGCGGTGGCGCGCTTATTACCCGCCAAGGTTTCTATGGCGATGTTGGGGGCTGCATCACCTACCTTAAGTTGTTGATTTAGCATCAGTGCGCCGGCTGGGGCGACGCGTTCATAAAGTACGCCTACCTGTCGGGCTAGTGCGAATATCACCACCACCAATACCAGTACCAGTACCCATAACAAAACCACAGCGGCTATAAGTAACTCCATTATGCCTGAGCCCACAGTCGGCGGTGCAGCCCTGAGTTTGCCAATAACTGTTCAAATGTCTGGTAAATACCTAAACAGAGCAAGGTGAGCCCTGCGGCTACCGCTGCTTCGAGCCAGGAGGGCACGGTGGTAGTGGCAGTCATGCCACCTGCTACAGCCAGCATCACTAAGACGCCATTACGAGCTAGTAAATAGCCACTGAGGGCTATTGGTTCATCGCCACAGCCGCAGTCAATGTGTTGCCGTCCGCGTACCATATTGATTGCAATCGCAACGAAATACACACTCAAAAGTGCGGCTGCCAAAAACAATCCGAATGGCTGCAACAACAACAAAGCCACCACGCACAGACATTCCAAAAGTGTTAACACCGCGCCAAACAGTTGGATCACTTTAGGTTGGTTGGGTAGCAGCTTGTAGGCCTGTAGAGAAGCCAAGAAACGCTGGTGTTGAGTCAGTTTGTGGGCCAAGGCGGTCATAAAAACTCCCGCTAGAAACCAACAAATGACCAAGCCCAAGAGGTGCGTGAGCATTGACTAGTTCGCGCCGTAAATCATGAAAGGAGTCGCGGCGCCAGTATGTAGAGTCTTGACAAACTCGCCGCCTGGAATGCGGTAAACGTCGACTGCCATCTGTGCATTGGTTACAAACATCAGACGACCGTCTCCCGATCCAGAGGTACCCAATGACAATCCCCAATTGGTTAAGGTTATTTGCCCGATGCGTTTGCCTGCCTGAAGGTCATATACCCACACTTGCTCGCCACCGTCTTTATGGGTGCCTTCACCGCCGTTAGAGTGCATCAATACATAGCCAACCCCAGACGAATCTGTGGTCACTAGGTTCATGCCACCGGGGCGCCAGTTGCGTTGATCTTGTTCGGTAAGCCACCAACTTTCTTTAACTTCAATTTGTGCTTGGCTGACGTCAATGGGCAGCATCTTTCCGGAAAATGTTGGGAAATAGAGCATACCTGGTGTGACAGCAGGGGTTTCGAATATGGGGTCTTGGTTGGCATCAAACACAATTTCGCTCTTTTCTGCGCTCACAAAATTGCCCGTATCATCTAAATGGGTGGTGAGCAGTGTGCCGTTAGAACAGATAGAGGTGAAGCTACTTTCACCATTTGCAGATGCTAAGCCACTCGCAAATACTAAGCCACAACCAGCGGTAGAGTACTCGCCCACCAATTTCCGCTCTTGTAAATCTACAATGGTGACCGATTGGCCGGGCGTGAAGTTATAGATGGCCAAGAAACGTTCGTTTGCCAGTAGGTTTGTAGTGGTGGTCTTAGGCATACCTGATACGCGCTTGGCAGGAATTTCGATTTCTGCACTGACACTCAGTGTTGCCGCATCATAGATTGTGACGACATCGGTTCTATCGCCGCCGCGGGATCCTCGCGAATAAAAAGACTCTACAACATAGTGTTCATTGCGGCTTCGGCTACGTTGGTAGGCCGCGATTAGGCTAGCCGTCATCATGCCTTTATATTGATCGCCAAGGGTATCAGCCAGTGGGTCGATCACTAGAATCTCGCCTTCCGACATATGCATGAACGATACGTCATGGAACATTGCCCAGTGGTCTGGATACGGGGCAGGTAAACTCAGCACGCCGCCAATCGCCTCTGGTTCGAATTCGGCGGCAGCGGTGGCACATGTAAACATGACTGTAAGTGCAATACTTCTAACTAGATTGTTCATTCTGTTGCTAATCCTAAAATCACTGCGGTGGAACAGTTGTAGACGCTACTGTCGGTACCGATGCACCAATTGATATCGTTGTTGGCTGCGGGGCGGTACACGGGTCGATCATCTTCGTTGCGATTACAAAGGCATCGGCCGCAGCTACTTTTGCCGCAACAGTCGTTGTAAGAGATGACATAATTCAAACCATCTGCCGGGTTCCGGCAGGTACCTACCCAGGTTATCGGTGACATTTCAGTGCCAGGCGGGCATGCGTTTTGTGAACCTCCACAGCAACTACAGAGAAAGCCGTCGATACCGCAATATCGCCAATAATCACAGGTGGTGGGATCGCCTGGATCAGCCGGGTTGCCAGTACTTTGGCCGGGTACGGTAGCAGAACTCGCGCGCGCGACTGGCAATAGCGGAAGTGATGCTGTGCCTGCCAATACTGCTCCCAACAATCCAACAAATCCGCGGCGTGAACTACGCTGTGCAATGCCGCGAGTGGTGTGTTCTGTAATTTTACTCAGGCGATCTAACAAGCTCATCAATGTCTCCTCACCACAATTTTAATCAATAGCGTGCACCATGTAAGGCGTATCGCCTAACGCTGGAATACTGTGTATGTATTGTCCCGTTTGCGCCTCATATATATCTAAGGCTGCCGCTATATTGACCACCAACAAACGTGGAGGATCATCAGCAGTACCTTGACTCACTGTGATACTTAACGCAGGTGTTTTTAGTTCAGTAGTATTGGTGCGCTTTTGCGTCGCGACGTCGTACTGCCACACATGGGAGGCAGGATCTTTATGGCTACCGTTGTAGCCATTAGGAGTCATCGCTACCCACAGTTGCCCATTTTGGTGTGTTGCCTTGCCATGCCATGCGGCAGGGCGCCAGTTATTATCGCGCTCTGCCTTATTTGCGAGCCACCACCGCTTGCCGATACGTGGATGTTTGCCATCAACATGTATGGGCTGTACTTCGCCCTTGTAGGTAATGAGATACCATGTATCGCCAATGCGCTCTGCCTTTTCAGACAGAGGATCGTTGTCAATATCGTTAAAAACTTCGCTCGACCAGCGGTTAGATTCATTGCCTTGATCATCTAAGGTGATGTGCACCAGGCCACCATTGCCACATAGTGTGAAGAAGCCACGCGCGTTGTCGGGATAGAGCAAGGTACAACCAGGGGTTTGGATTTCACCGACGACTTGCTCACTATCTAGGTCGATGACGGTAACCGAAGTGGCTGGATTCATGTTGAATACCAGTAAAAACTTATCATCGTCGGTTATGGCCGTGCTGGCCTTTTTGGTGACAACATTCATGCGCTTGGGGGGTAGTTCTATTTCTGCGACTATGGCGAGGTTTTCAAAGTCGTAAACAGTGATCAAATCTTCTCGAATACCGCGCGCGCCACGGCTGTGAACGGTTTCGCCGACATAAAACTTCTGTCTCGGTACGGAAAAGTTGATGGTGGCAAATTGCCCAGCACTCATCATGCCCATAAACCGCCGACTATGGGTGTCCACCACTGAAAACTTGGAATCGATCAAGCCGCTGAAGGCAAAGTCTTGTACTACTGCGTAGGTAGCAGGGTAGGGTGTCGCTATGCTCTTAACGTTGGGTATAGGTTCTGGTTTTAGTTCGGCTACAGTGATACTGGCACTGATTGCGAGGATGATCGCAACGAGTCGGGTTGCTACTGTAGGTATCGTCGCCATCCGGTTACAGAAGCTGTTTTCTTGCATTGCCACACTCATTCCCTCCCGAAATTTTCCCCATAAAGCCGACACAAAATAGGCTCATAAAGTTCTGGCACTCAGGTTTGTTGCAGAATATAGTGCGCCCGTCCTAACTCTGCAAGATGAACTTGCTTTCTTTTATCAATTTTTGGGGATGCATTTGCTAGAAGACGTTCACGAGCGGCCCGATACAGAGGCTGGAGTTACCACTGGTCGTCAGCGACCAGGTACAGCGACATACGCTACGGGCAAAGCAACGGCGAGTAAAATACTCGATGCCGCGGCAAAAATAGTCGTCGATCTGGGTATGGCAAAGTTGTCCATGCGTAGGCTGGCGCGTGAGTTGAAGATGTCCCCTGGCCATTTGCATTACTACTACAAAAACAAATCCGACTTACTGGAAGATTTGTGTGATTACATGCTGAACCCTTACCTACAGGAGTTTGAGCGTCTTCGGTTGGATGGTTCACGCTCTACCCAAGCTCAGTTAGTTGCGGTGATTGAGTTTGTCATTGACGACTTAAGTCGTAAGGAAACGACCTGTTTTTTTCCAGAACTTTGGGTGCTTTCGCTGCGAGATGAGTGGGCGTGTAAGACTATGGAAGCCCTCTATAATGGGTATCGGTCTGTCTTGCGCGAGATCATTGCAGCGATGCGAGCAGATTTGCAGCCACAAACGGTGGCTGATATTGCCCTAGTTATTTCATCTTCTATCGAAGGGCATACTGTATTCATCGGGCATGGGCGGCCACATGCTGCGCGTGCTGCGAGTGTAAAAAAGCTCATGGTTGAGCAATTTCTTAACATGGTCCGAAACGCTACCGATTAGGGTGACAGGACCTGAAGTCTTAAAGGGGAGATATATGAAACACCTATCTATGCTGTGCAATCTCAATCTCATTCTCAATCGAGACGTAGCCGCCTTGTGTGGCAAGTTTGTTGTCGTGTCGTTTGTGCTTGCGATCGCCTTGCCAAGCTACGCGTCTGTTATTGAGGAAATAATAGTTACCGCACAAAAACGCGAACAAAACGCCCAAGAAGTGGGCATCGCTATCAGTGCATTAACCGGAGATCAGATGACGCAGTTGGGGTATACCAATGCTCAACAAGTGACTGCGCTGGCACCCGGTGTGCATACCGTACAACCTAATGGTGAGGCAAATTATTCGCTAGCCATACGAGGTGTGGCGAGCTCAGATTTCACGACCAACGTCGAAAGCCCAGTGGCCATCTACATGGATGAAGTCTACATAAGCCAAATGTCTGGCGCAGGATTCCTGTTGTTTGACATGGAGCGGGTTGAAATTCTTAAAGGTCCGCAAGGTACTTTATATGGCCGCAACGCCACTGGTGGTTTAGCCCATTATTTATCGCGTAAGCCATCTGAGGAATTGAATGGCTATGCACGCCTTACTGCTGGTCGTTACGACCAGATTAAATTTGAAGGCGCTGTCGGAGGATCTTTATCTGACACCCTCATGGCGCGATTGTCGATCGCTACCAACAATCATGATCCGTATATTGAGAATCGCATTGGTACAGATTTAAATAATGGTAACGAGCAAGGTGCGCGATTGCAGTTGCTGTGGGCACCTAATGATCAATTTGATTTGTTGCTGAACGTGCGCGGTATGAATCAGGACATCGACACAGGTTTTTTCGAGAATGTGAGTTCGGTCGTTGAAGGACGCCTTACACCTAACCTGGTTAACCCAGTACTGGGTTACATCGACAACGATGGTGATGTATATGCCGGTGATTACGATTCGCCGGGGTTCAATGATCTGGAAACAAGAGGGTATTCTGCGACCATCAACTGGGATTTCGAAACTTTCACCTTTACCTCAATAACAGATTTCTCAACCGTAAAACGTGACTACATCGAAGACTCAGATGCATCTCCGGTGCCGCTATTCAACTTTTTCCTCAATACCGACGCAGAACAATTTTCGCAAGAGTTCCGTTTTGCTGGGGATACCGACAACATGCATTGGGTTGCAGGGTTCTACTATCTTGACCTTGCCATAAATGATGCAAATGGCGCTGAAACTGAGCCTTTCATCGATCCAGACAGTGATACGCCGGCGATATCAGGACTCGACAATCCTTATGAGATGAACACCGAATCGTATTCAGTGTTTGGTCAAGTGGAATATGACTTGTCCGAAACCTGGACTTTAATTGCTGGTTTGCGCTGGATCAGAGATGAAAAAGATCATGACTACCGGGTTAACGCAGTGGACTTTATTCCGGGTACCAAATTTCGTAATGGCAATCCCAACATACTGGCAACTATCGCAACCTATGTTGGTTCGCGTGAAGATAATGAAATCGCAGGACGTTTGGGACTCAATTGGAACCTAAGCGACGATGCGATGATTTACATGAGCTATAACCGTGGGGTCAAAAGCGGCGGTTACAATGCCCCTGTATTTCCCTTAAATCCTCCGTTAGGGTACACCGATGAAGTCATGAGCTTCGACCCGGAGCAGCTTGATGCTTTTGAGGTTGGATTTAAGTCCAGTTGGCGTGATGGGTTGATGCAAGTAAATGGAGCCTTTTATTACTACGACTACCAGGACTATCAAGCCTTTCAAATCGTAGGAATTGATACTATCACCACCAATGCGGATGCAGACTCTATAGGCGGGGAACTAGAAATATTAACCAACCCTATTGCCGGTTTGGACATTATTTTTGGTGCAGCCTACAACGACATCAATGTTGATCTGGGTGACGGCAGTGCAGAAACGACATCGGTTCAATCACCACGTTGGAATTTAAACGCCTTAGTGAGATATGAATTCGAAGTAGGCGCCGGCATGGTCGCGTTGCAATACGATGTACTCTATCGCTCTGAACATTTCTTCTCCCTCACCGGTCTAGAAACCGTCACAGAAAATGGTTATACAGTGTCGAACGCTTCTCTCATGTACACCGCCGAGGACGAACGTTGGAGTGTGATGGGATTTGTCCACAACCTAACCGGCGAAGAGTATTTGGTGCAGACCTTTGATCTGTCTGGTCCAAATGTATTTGGTCTGACCGAACAATATTATGGTCGACCACGTTGGGCAGGCGTAACTTTTTCATTAAACTTTAACTAGTTCTTGTCCAAAATACGCAGTATTTGGGGCTAGAACTAACGAGGGCAGGACGCCCGAAACAAAAACCGTAGGGTTTGGCGCTTTCAGAATGAAAGCGCAGAGGTTATCTGCAAGAAACCGTTGGGAGGAAATTGCCAGGAAGGCAATTTCTGGACAGAAACTAACAAAGCTTGATAGGTCACCGCGCTTTTAGAGTGACCTGTAACGACTCAAACCCTCTGAAGCGGGCACGCCTTGCCCGCTGCGGAGGGTGTTGTATCGACACGCTGCAAAAGCGATCAAAAAATCGTCCTATTGCAATTTGACCTTCGAGTCGGGCAACACTTAAGCCCGCACAGGTATGGATTCCTGCACCGAAAGACAAATGAGGATTGGGTGTTCGGCCGATATCAAATAGTTCTGGTTGGCAAAAAATGGCGGGGTCTCTGTTTGCAGCGCCGATGCATAAAGTTAAAACACTGTCTTTAGGAATCTCAACACCACCGATGGTAGTGGCTTGAGTAGTGGTGCGGTTACCCAACTGATTGGAAGACTCAAACCGCAACACCTCTTCTACAGCAGGGTCGATCAGTGCTGGATTGTCCCTCAAGCGTGACAATTGCTCAGGAAAACGCAACATCAACTCGATACCGTTGCCGATTAGGTTGGTGGTGGTTTCATGCCCCGCGTTCAACAGAAAAATACATTGGTGGTGCAGTTCTGCCACAGATAGTTTGTGACCATCGACTTGCCAGTTTATCAATCGACCCAATATGTCGTCCGGCTGATTGTTTTGCTCTCGTTTGGCGATCAGTTCGGTAAGATAATTAAGAAACTCTTCGACACATCGTTCCCCGTGGGCTTTTTCGTCTGCATTGAGGTTAACTTCCAGACTTCCCAGAATGGCCAATGACCATGCGCGTAACGGAGCTCGCTGTGGCTTTGGAATGCCGAGTAAATTACCGATAATTTCCACCGGTATGGCGCTGGCATAGTCCGTTATCAGGTCGGCCTGTTCACTTGTTTGCATTTGATCTAACAGACTATCAACAACTTCTACTAGCTGCGATTGCATGCGCCGTATGATTTTTGGCGATAGGGCGTTGCCAATCGCCTTGCGGACGTGAGTGTGTAGCGGTGGATCGTTGAATACTAGACTAGTGGTGTGATGTTGGAATAACAGAGATTCTTTGCCAAAAAGTGGTTCGAATTGGATGCGCTTGTCTGAACTGAAAAGATTGGGCGTCCGGTAGATGTTGCACACGTCATTGTAGCTAGTGATAAAATACCCCCCGTCGGGCATAGCTGCGACGGGGTGGGTTGATTGTAATTGCTGATAGACAGGATAAGGGTTTGAGTAGAACTCTGCTGACAATAGATCGATCATCCGCCTTTAGGGTCTGACGATGGGGATGCATGTAACCAATCTGCATGTCGTGGTGCGCGTTTGGTGATACTCCATTCTTCCAGCATGTCACCCGCGACACTTTTCAATTGATCAAACTGTTCCTTAGTTCCTTTGTTAACTGCCAGTTCAAGGCGATGACCATCGGGGTCGAAGAAATAGATAGAGTCAAATATTCCATGGTTTATCGGGCCAAGGACTTCGATGCCATTTGCCTCTAGACGCAACTTATAGGATTCCATCTCTGCTAGATCATTTACTTCGAAAGCGATGTGTTGCACCCAATTTGGCGTATTTTCATCTCTGCCCAGTGGGGGAGAGTTAGGTAGTTCAAAAAAGGCGAGCACGTTGCCGCCACCGGCATCTAAGAAGACATGCATGTAGGGGTCTGGCTCGCCGGTAGAAGGTACCTGGTTTTCCGCAAATGCTAGTTTGAACGCCATATCGAGGTTGTCTCGATAAAAATCGACCGTCCGCTTCGCATCTGTACAACGATATGCTGCATGGTGAATGCGTTGAATGGCCATATTTGCTCCATAACTCTAAGAACTGTAGTGCGGTTGAATGATGACCTCAATATGAATTTGCTGCAATGAAATTGCCGTGTTGTGAGTTTATGGTTTAGCACCTCAATTTATGGTTTAGCACCATGGCACAATGTAGGAGTCTCGTGGGCGTTCATCTAACGGCTGAGAACGTTTTTCAGGTGCACTAACGTGGGTGGTGGGTTTGCGGCTGTGAGCAACTACTTTCTTTCGATTCTGAACCGTTTTTTCCACGATAATTTCTCCGCGAGTAATTGTGCTCAGCATTACACAGTTTGCGGAGGCAATTGTGACGCTTTGTAAGCGACTTCGGGCTGGCAGGATATGACAATTTGTTTGCAAATATTGACTCGTGATACGAGGTAGTAAGTTCTCGTCCCAGATGAGCTGATGGCAGCTGGATTCACAAAGACCTGTCTTACTATGCTTACCTAAGTGTAAGTGCTTACCTAAGTGTAAGTGTTACCACACATCCCAATGACATCCTAACCCTCAGACCTATTTCATTCGAACCTTATAATCCAACACTGATCCTTAGGTATTGATAAGTGTGGAAAGTGATTTATGAAATTCGTCTTGAAAACTACTGCTCTGGTGTTCTGTTTGATCTTTTCGGGTTCAGCTTTGGCTGACAAACACACCAAAGACTATTCTTGGAACTATGAAGAAGAACATCAGGTTGCTGGTTCAACTGAGCAGATGGTAGACGGCGAGATGTTGGATAAAACGAAGTACGCTCGCCAAAAGAAGGCGCGCGCGCCAGAAGATCAGATTGATCCTCGACCAACAGAGAGCCTGCCGCCAGCAGTTAGGCCGCCAGCTGTGGTGGATGTGATGAGTGTACCACCGTCCGATCGAGATACTGTAGGGGTAACCCCACCACCTGCTGCGGTGCTAGTTGAAGATGATCCCAAGCCAAGATATATACCATCAAAAGTAGACTTTCCAGCAAGAAAGGTAGTCGCATCGGTACCGGAGCTTGATGGGAGCTTCGCGTTCCTTGGCTTCGGATTGATAGCCGCCTTTATTGCACTTATTAAAGAAAGACGGCGAACCGAGTTGTCATAATTGATAGATTGTCTGCTTGTTTAGGCAGAGATGGTGAGCGGGTGCCAAATAGCAGTGATAGAGTCGGCATAGGGAAGCCATTGGTTCGAGGACGAGGGCAGATTGGGGTTGGCTTTGTTCTGATTCTCGCTTTGCTCGTCGGTGAGCTACTGCTCATTTCCTTTCGTTACGATGCGCTAGGCCTATTGGAGGCGACTCACGTTTCTTGGGTCCAGTGGTTAGCCTACGGTGGATATGCATTCAAAGTAGCCATTGTATTTGTCGTAGCGGTGTTCCTGAGTGTGGGTCCTCGACTGACACACTATTACCAAGATGCTGTTGATAATACGCAAGGCCGTCCGTTCGTGCCTTTGTTACTATCACAGCTAACAGCCTATGGTTTGTTTTTCTTCACGACTCATTTGATTTTTGGTAATCCTGGGGTCGGCAAGCAAGTCGAGGGTTTCGTTCCGTTATTATGGTTAGTGTTGTTGCCAACAGTATTTGTGCTTTGGATGGTGTTGCTGTCTCCGATGTCTTTTT
This sequence comes from Gammaproteobacteria bacterium, assembly GCA_003230835.1. Lineage (GTDB taxonomy): Bacteria > Pseudomonadota > Gammaproteobacteria > Pseudomonadales > Azotimanducaceae > UBA4421. The sequence goes on along the minus strand of QIGT01000367.1, from coordinate 2,184 downwards.
GGGTTCGGTTTGTGCAACAAGAAAAGGTTTCGATAGGCTTGGCGTGTGTTGTTGCGGTGTCTACTTTAGCTGTGGCAATCTATTCTCAACAGCTTTGGTCGCCATTAAGCGAACTCACTTTCCAAACATCTGCTTGGTTACTGGGTCTCTTTTATTCTCAGATCGTTGCTGATCCGCAGCAGTTTCTACTAGGAACCCCGGAGTTTTTAGTACGTATCAGTGCAGTATGCTCTGGGTATGAAGGGATAGGATTGATAACGGTTTTTACCGCGTTCTTTTTATCGGTGTTCAGGCGAGATTTTAAGTTTCCGCGTGCGTTATTGCTGTTTCCAATTGGCATTGTCGCTATTTGGTGCTTTAACGCGATACGAATAGTGCTCCTAATTATTATTGGTGAGGAGATTTCTCCTAGTATTGCCGTCGGTGGCTTTCACAGCCAAGCAGGGTGGATATCTTTCATTTTGGTTTCGGTTGGCATGCTTGTTTTGTCCTACAACCTAAAATTCTTTACTCACGGCGACTATGGCGAATCAAAGTCTTTGGGCATAAACACGCCCGTCGCATTGCTTTTGCCGTTGGTTGTTCTGTTATCTATGACACTTTTGACATCTGCGTTGTCGGCTGATATCGATTGGCTCTATCCAGCGCGGGTGATTGCTACCGGCGGAGTCTTGATTCTACTGTGGCGTCATTATGACTTAACACCATATATTCTAGCGTGGACACCTGTGCTCGCTGGGGCTGCGGTTTTTCTAGTGTGGCTAGTGCTCGTACCTGACAATCCTGCTAAAAGCGCGTTGGTAGGCAACGAGCTTGCGCAACTTTCAGGTGGCGCAGCCATTTTGTGGCTTACCTTTCGAGTCATCGGCTCTGTCATCACTGTTCCCCTGGCAGAAGAACTGGCTTTTCGTGGATATATACTGGGTCGGCTGTCCAAAAGCACGTTTAAGATAGGGGAGAAGGTTCGTTTTTCATGGATGGCCTGGCTTGTATCATCTCTTCTGTTTGGTTTAATGCACAGTGCATGGTTTGCTGGAATGATCGCAGGATTGGTGTATGGGTTAGTGCGGTATCAACGAGACAAGATTTCGGACGCTGTCGTGGCGCACGCGGTTACCAATCTCATGCTGTCCGGCTACGTGATATTTACTGGCACTTGGTCTCTTTGGTAGCGTGGTTCTGAGAGGCGGGATTTGAGCTCTGAAATGATATACACACTGGTTGAAGTAATTATCGAATACTACGTGTTTGTAGTGCTAGGCATGTTTTTCGCTATGGTGTTACTCGAACTGGCGATCCCTGCAGTGGAACTTGATCAGTCGATAACCAAACGTTGGTATCGAAATTTTGGATTGGGGTTTCTAGGCGTCTTGGTGAGCAGAATTGCGGGGCCAATTTTAGGTGGTCTTTTGGCCTTGGTGGTTTCTCAAGAAGATCTGGGGTTATTCAACTATTTGGCGCTGCCCGACATTTTGGCCATATTGTTGTCTTTCCTATTGCTTGATCTGAAGTCATGGTGCTTTCACAAATTATCTCACATGTATTCTTGGTTATGGCGAATTCATCAGGTACATCATTGTGATACGAACTTCGACGTTTCAACGGGATTTAGATTCCATCCTATCGAATCTGTACTTGGTGGCATCGTAAGCATGATTGTGATTGTTGCGTTTGGTATTATGTTTGAAGCCATAGTGCTTCGGGGGGTGTATGTATATTTCGTGAACTTCTTTACTCACGCCAATGTAAACTTGCCCGACACCCTTGATCGGTGTCTTAGAAGTCTATTTGTTACACCAGCTATGCATCGAATTCATCATTCATGTGATGTTCGAGATAGCAATACGAACTTTGGTACCGTGTTTTCCATATGGGATCGAATGTTTCGAACCTATTCACAGAAATCAATCCTGAATAACACCTGGGTTCCTGTTGGAATAGATGATTTACCAGGTTCAGGTCGCCTGGGATTATGGTCGCTGTTGGTATTACCGTTTCGGGCAAAAACCGCAAGGTAGCGCTGAATAGCTTGCCTCGGGAACCTCTGAATAATTATCGTAAACTCAGCGAGACCTGCGGGGCTTGTGTCAAGGCGGGCTTCGCCGGTAATGGCCACCCCCATTGCCAAGAAGTCCAACGCAGCCAGAAGCCCCGCAGGTCACGCCCTTCGGGAGCTTCTCGCGC
>QIGT01000006.1 GCA_003230835.1 Gammaproteobacteria bacterium | reverse complement strand
ATGGATAGCGACGCCTTCATGCAGCTAGGCGAGGTGCTTTCCGAGCACCCTTGCGTCCTAGAATCGATGCGCCAAATGGACATTCCCACCACCATCATGGTTGGCCAAGAAGACTACCCATTCTTAGACGCGGCAGACCAAATGGCAGACACTATGCCCAACAGCCATCTTGTCGTGATAGATGACGCGGGGCATTGTCCGCAGTACGAAAACTCAGAACTCTGGCGAGAAACTGTCACCGATCACTTGGCACGATTCTCTATGTAAAACTAGGGAACCTCTGACTAATTATCGTTTTCTCAGAGCTTCCTTCTCGCGCTTGCCAGCACCAGGCGCTCGCCGCAGGTGATATCGAGTATATCGGCAAGGTGCGCAACGCCGTGGTGGTAAGCGCGAGAAGGTCACGCTGAGTTTATGATAATTAGTCAGAGGTTCCCTAGAGACAGCCATAGGTGGTTTGCAACAACGAAAAACCACGTGTGTCGCCTAACAAGCCAGCGAACATTTTATTCATAACATAAGACATACACAAATGTGCGTCTTGATCGACAACGATAGTTGAACCGCCCCAACCACCCCAATAAGCAATATGTTCATTCGGACCCATGGGCATCAGTTTGCTGGTTAATCCATAACCCATACCAAACCTTATAGGCACACCCAAAACCAGATCGTCACCGTTAGATTGCTCATCAAAAATACGAGCGGCGCCTTCACTGGACATCAACTCTACGCCAAATGCGCTACCTCCATTAGCCATTGGCGTTTGCACCCGCACAACCGATCGCGCATTACCATGCCCATTGGCAGCGGGTATCTCGGCCTTACGCCAACCGGGTGTGCCTGCGGCCCGCGCGCTAACAGCAGGATTCCTAAAAGTACGTGCTGCAATAGATTCAGTATCCACCCCACCATTATCTGCCAGGTCACCTTGCGGCGGAATGAGTTCACCAATCCGATCCCAATGCGTCTCAGCAGTGCCAATGTGAAAGTCGGCTTCGAGAGGGCCGGCAATGTCACTTTGGAAAAATTCGCCGATCGACTGGCCTGTTATTCGACGCACAACTTCGCCGATTAGGTGGCCTTGGGTCATGGCATGATAGCCACTTGCTGTACCCGGCTCCCACCAGGGTGCTTGAGCAGCCAATGCACACACAACGTTATCCCAGTGGTAGAATGCATCTCCTTGCATGGGCTCATCCATACCACTTAAACCCGCACTATGGCTCATGAGGTGTCGGACCTGGGTTCTCTCCTTGCCGTTCTGAGCATACTCTGGCCAGTATTGACTTACCGGGGCATTAAAATCGAGGAGCCCACGGTCAGCGAGCAACAAGGCGCACATTGCAGCCATTGTCTTGGTGGTGGAATATACGTTGATAATGGTATTTTCTTCCCAGGCAAGGTTTTGCGCCACATCACGATGACCACCCCATAGGTCGATCACAATTTCGCCTTCAACCGTAGCCGCGACACAGGCCCCGACCTCGCCTTTCTCAGCGAAGTTCTTCTCAAACCTCTCTCTAACTGCCGCAAATTTTTCATCACAAAAACCATGTATCTGAGTCATCAGCCTGCCTTTCCTATTTTAATTGCCATTGTAACAATGAATAGGCCGGTTCGGCGTCTTCATGATGTTCATACACGCCTTCAACCCGCGCGCCAATATCGACTTGTTGGTGCGGGTCGCCGAGCAAATTTCCCAGCATACGAATACTACCCGCCTGAGGTAACTCCACCAGTACCACAAGATAAGCCCCGTTATTCTTTAGCTGATCTAACAAGGCTGGATGCACAGGATGCCAAACCCGTTCATAGCTATAGACGATGCCTTGGGTTGGAGTCGCCGTGAATATCAAATCACTACTGTGGCATTGATGACATATCCACTCCGGACCCCACTGCCAGGTATTGCACTGCTCGCACCGTTGCACCAACAGTTGGTTGTTGCGCAGACCAGTCCAATATGGCTCATCCAAGGGGGTGGCCACGGGTTGGGGCAAACCTGGATTCAAATAGTAATTGTTCACAAAGTTGCCTCGCTGCCAAATATGCAGGAACTCACCGGCGTGACCATAGGGCCAGATATCACCATTGAAACATCGGCACCTTTGACCTGACTGGTCGACTCCCCTCGAATTTGACGAACCGCCTCAAGGTTAAGCCCCAAGCCATGCATATAACACTCTGCCAAATTGCCGCCACTGGTATTTAGAGGTAGGTCTCCAGTCGGGGAGATGAAATTTTCTTTGACAAAGAACTCGTTACAAGCTTCTGGCTCACAGAAGCCATGTTCAACGATACTCATGAGTACCCCACCGGTGAAATTTTCATAACTTTGCAACACATCAATATCTTTCGGTTGCACATGTGCCATGTCATATAAGCGGGGTGCCAGCGTCTTGAAACTAGAACTCGCATAATCTGGAGTATTATGTACAGATGCACCGGCTCGATACTGAGATCCCGCGACTGCACCCAACACGTAGCATGGCTTGTTTGGCATGTCTTTGGCACGTTGTGCTGAGACCAATATCATGGCGGCCGCACCGTCATTTTCTAGGCAGCAATCGTACAAATGAAAAGGCTCAACTATCCACCGAGAATCATCATAGCTTTGCTCATCTAAAGGGCGCCCATACATAACCGCACGGGGGTTGGCTTGAGCATGATGATAACTGGCCAGCGAGATAGCCCGTAGTGCAGCCTGTGCCACGCCATGATCGTGCATGAAGCGAACCACCTTCATGGCAAACATCTGTGCAGGTGACATCACCCCATAAGGAATGGTGTGTGCAAAATCTCCAGCGATGGTATTGCGCCGTAGACCTTGACCAAAACGTCCAAACTGGCCTTGGGCCAAGGCACGAAATACCACTACCGTGTCAGCTATACCCGCGTGGATCGCTGCAGCTGCATTTGCCACCGCAGCAGAGGCGCCACCACCACCACCCCCCCTTGCATGTTGGCAAAGCGAAGTTCTTTACATCCCAGCGCAGCAGAAAGGCGGGAAGGATCGCTACGATCATTACTGTAGGAGGCAAAGCCATCCACATCTTGCGGCGCAATACCGGCGTCGGCACACGCCGCAATTATGGCATCCAGCGCGAGTTTGAATTCCGCTTCAGGTGCTTCGCCACGTTTGTAATAAGCGGTTTCACCCACTCCTGCAATCGCCACTCGACCTCTCATAGTATTTGACATGCGCGCCTCCCAGCCCCACATTACACGGGCCAAGTATTGAATTGAAGGGAAACCAAGATGCCACTTAATCCAGATGCCGTTGGGGTGAAAGGCGAGCCACAAACTCGTTCGTGGACAAGTAAAGATGCACTTCTTTATGCCGTCGGCATAGGTGCGGGTACACAAGAGTTGAAATACACCACGGAAAATACCAAGGACACCCTGCAGTCTGTTTTCCCCACCTTCGCGGTCATTATTGGCGGCGGCGGAACACCTTTCGATAAAATCGGCAGCTTCAACCCGGCACTCATGGTGCATGGCGAACAAGGCATCGAATTGTATGACGAAATTCCCGCTGCAGGCGAAATCGAAAGTGTCGGAGAATGCACAGCGATGTGGGACAAAGGTTCGGCCGCCGTAGTGGAAATGGAATCCGTATCCATCAATAAAGCGACGGGAAAGCCCTTACTCAAAACGCGCAGTTCACTTTTTTGTCGCGGCGAAGGGGGTTGGGGGGGTGAGCGTGGACCCACAGAAAAACTAGAGTTCCCAGATCGGCCAGCCGATCATCAAGTAGTCTATGCAACGAGAGAAGACCAAGCCCTCACCTATCGACTCTCTGGCGATCGCAACCCGCTGCATTCAGATCCTTCTTTTGCTGCCATGGGGGGATTCGACAAGCCCATACTGCATGGCTTATGCTCATGGGGCTTCACTGGCCGAGCACTACTACACACATTGTGCGGCTCTGATGCAGGAAAATTCAAGGCCATGAACAGCCGTTTTTCCAAGCCTGTTATGCCCGGGGACACCTTGACCATCGCTATGTGGGTTGATGGCAACCAGGCGTTGTTTCGAACCCAGAATCAAAACGGCGAAATCGTCATCGACCAAGGCTTGTTTAAGTTCGGCTAATGCATTGAAAAATTACATCTATCCAGTTTTAGTGACCTTTATCGCCATAGCTGCCGTTATCGCTAGCGAACTTCTCATCATAGTTGGTTTTTTACAGCTTCCGATAGACATTACCGGAAATTTCTACTGGCTGGGGCTGCTTCCCGGGCACTTGATTATTGTTGGCTTGATCGTCTTGATTTTACGCGGCTTGTTCGCTTGGAATCGAAATTGGTACGTGCCTTTGTTCATCATCGTTTTTAGCGGATTCTATGTTTTTTATTTGACAAGTTTCTTCAATCCTCTAGAAACCGTAATTCAGTACCTGGCTTCCGCTATACCGGTTTGTTTGTTTTGGTTTGGGCTACGTTGGTCTAAGCTTTCGCACTAAACTCAAGCCAAGACAGCTACCCACTTAGTCCGGGGCTTCTTTCTCAGCAGGCGGGGGCCACGGAAAGTCTTCGGGTGCGTTCAAAGAACCATGCACAAAACTATTCCAAGCCTCTACGACGTCTGCCGCGGCCTGGTTGTGTTGCCGGGCATTGTCTTGATGCCACTGCATCTTTTGATGGACACAGTTTCTAAAGCTGTCGATCTCCCGTTTAAAACTCTTCCACAACACATCATTGTGATCATCATTGGGTCTTATCGGCGCGATACAGTCATGCTCCATGGGTGAATGGGCTTGTACATACAATGACGGGGAGCAAACTAGAAGCAACACCACTAAGCAACGCATACGACACTCATCCCGGGTTGAACCCATTAGTGTGTTCAATGTTATCCCAATAACCTCTACTATCTGTGCGCTGTTCCACGCAAGTACTCAATATGGCTGATCAATACCCCACCCTAACCGAAGAACACATCAACTGGATTGCCGAACAACACATATTCTTCACCGCAACCGCAGCACATGAAGGCAGGGTTAATCTATCTCCCAAGGGCCAAGACAGCCTAAAAATTGTCAGCCCTACAGAATTGGTCTGGCTAAACCTCACTGGCAGCGGTAACGAAACTGCTGCACACCTGCTGGAGAGTAATCGCATGACTGTGATGTGGTGTGCATTCGATGGGCTACCGCGCATTCTAAGAATTTATGGTACGGCCGTCGCCATACACCCAAGAGACCCAGCATGGGCGCAATGTACCGCGCTCATTCCTGCACCACTGGGCGCCAGACAATATTTCAAAGTCGCGATTGAGATGGTACAGACATCTTGTGGCTATAGTGTGCCTCTGATGGATTTTAGCGCAGAGCGCAATACTCTAAAAAAATGGGCTGACAAGCGTGGTGTTGATGGTATTAAGGCTTTCTGGGAAAGTACCAACACCATCGGGTTAGACGGCCAGCCTACCGGCATAGATTACTAACCTATTAAATATGTTGCGTATCGCCAATCAGGCATCATTTAGTTGATCAAATATTTTGCCTGGGTTCAAAATACCTTTCGGGTCGAGGGCACGCTTGATACAGCGCATCAACTCAATTTCGTTATTCGTTCTAGAGATGTCTAAATAGGGTTTCTTCTCTAAGCCCACGCCATGCTCGGCCGAAACCGAACCACCAATGGCGGCCAAGGGCTCATAAACGCAAGCCTCCACGACTTCTCGCGATGCTTCCGAGTCCTCGCCAACACCAATGGCAAAATGCAAATTGCCATCACCCACATGACCGAGAGTGTAGTTAATTGCACCGGGAAACTTCTGTTGCAAAGCTGCATTGACCTTTTCTACATAGGCTTCCATATCGGGAATTCTGAGGCTCACATCAAAAAGCAAAACGGCCCCTTGCTCCATGGCATGCCCTACATCATCACGAATAGCCCAAATCTGCTGACACTGAGCATCCGATTGCGCGATCACGACATCACCGACCAGCCCATCATCTAACGCCTGCACCAAAACCTTTTCCACCAGGGCGGAGTCTGCGCCCATAGCCTCGACCAGCACATAATAAGGGTAGTGTTGGGCCAGCGGCGGCTGATGGGTAGCCGGGAGTGTCGTAAGCAACCGATAGTAGTTATTCCACATCACCTCGAACGCAGATAGAGATCCACACAATCCCCCATCCATTGCCTTTAAAAACTGCACCAGTTTTTCGAATGATTCAAGCCCGGCTAACATAGTTGGTTGACTGGCCACCTGCTCCCGACAACGCAGCACTGCACGAGTGACAATACCCAGGGTTCCTTCAGTACCGATGAATAACTGCTTTAAATCATAGCCTGCATTGTTCTTAATCATCTGATTCATCGAGCTGACAATCGTGCCATCTGCTAACACCGCTTCAAGACCCAGCACCATGTCTCGAGTCATACCGTAACGTATGACACGATTGCCACCTGCGTTGGTAGATATGTTTCCACCAATGGTACAAGAACCTCGACCACCCAAATCTAAGGGGTACATCAAGCCCTGCTCTGCCACTGCCTCTTGCAAGGTCTGTAAAATGACCCCAGATTGTACGATGACCGTTCTCTCCAACGGATTTATGGTTTCAATTTGGTTCATGCGTTCTAAGGAAATAACCACATCATCTTGTGTGGTCAGAGCAGACCCGACCAGCCCAGTTAAACCTCCATGAGCCACCACGGTTTGACCATGTTCATGACAGATTCGTAATGCTTGGCTGACTTCATCGGTTGAACAAGGACGCACTAGAATTTTCGCATTGATATGATCGCTACGCCAAATACCTGCACCCCGGCTGGTAACGTCATCATCTAACAGCACGCAGCTTTGGCCCAGACAATCAACTAGAGCTTGTGCCACCTTACCTGGTACACCGGGGTCATCGATAACTTGAGGCATGTTGATTCTCCTAGGGAACTCCCGATTAGTTTGTGCGATTGGCAGTGACTAGAAATTGCGGTAAGCAAAACAAAAACTTACCCTCAGCCAAAGCGGCCTCCGCATGGGCTAACAATGCTTCAACTTCGTCCCTAGGCATAGTCTCAAATGTGGCGATGTAACTCGCCATATTTCGTAACACGTGTAAACCACGCCCGTTTTGGTCAACAAAAGGCGACAGCCCAACTTGCACATCGCCAAAACCAACTTGCGTTAAACAACCGCTAATGCGTCGGCCGATGTAGGGTTCTGAAAATGCAGCACCTGCAGCTTCGAAGAACCGATCAACTGTGGCTTTATCCCAAGGCTGCACAATCACAAAACCCCAGTCACTGTCGATAACATGGATTTTACCGTCAGGTTTCAATACCCGACGAAATTCCAGAAGTGACGCGGTCAAATCTGGCACGTATTCCAAAACATTTTTACACACCACTCGATCAAACGTGCCATCGTTAAAGGGTAAGACGTGGTCGCTGACTTGATGAAACTTAAGGTTATGCGTCTGTTTAAATCTCGCGTTAGCGTCGTCGACAAAACGCTGGTTGATATCTACACCGTGGACGTAACCTGTGGAACCGACCATACCTTGCAGCCCGGAGGCAAAAAAACCAGGACCCGCACCCACATCGAGAACAGTATGGCCTTGGCTAATTTCGGCCTGCTTCAACAACACCTTTTGTGCATCTTGCCAAACGAACATTTGCTCGTAGCGTTCAATGCGCTCATCTTCGATGTGTTGCCAATGGTCAGTAAAAAAAGTATCAATGTTCAAGCCAACCTCCCCGTTAACCCATGCGCCTACTCTAACCTAAGCATGGCGAATTTAGGCAAGGGTTGATAGCTTATGAGTCGCCTGCCGCATTCAAGAACAACACCTAGGTTTCACGCATGAACTTCGATAAACACTATTACGAAAAATATTACCAAAACCCACAAACCCGAGCCGTATCTCCAACTGAACAAAGGCAGCAGGCAAACTTCATTGCTGCCTATCTCAAACATCTCGACATACCCGTTCACAGCGTTGTCGACATGGGGTGCGGCTTAGGGGTTTTGTTAAAAAGTCTACAAAAGGCGTTGCCTAAATCCCATTGCATAGGCGTGGAACACAGCAACTATCTGTGCGAAAACTATGGCTGGGAGCAAGGCTCGGTTGAAACCTATAGCAGCAAGAGCAGCGAGCCATTCGACCTCGTGGTTTGCAATGACGTACGAGTGTTCTATCCATCTGATAATTGCGGGTTCAGTTAACTTGTCAACGTTCACGGCAAGACGCGCCTCGTAGGCAATGGTGGTACCCTTGTCAAGAGGCGCAACGCAGTCCGTGGGCGTTGACAAGCTTTAACCCACTGGGCGCGCCTGTGGTGTCTCGCAGCTGTGTTGCAGCACTAGCCAAGGGAACCACCATTGGCTTCGCACTGCGCCTTGTTGCGAAACACCACAGGCGCGCTGAATCCGTAATTATCAGGTGGATAGAACACTACCTATCTAAACAAAAAGGCTTGCGCAGCGGCGATTCGAAATCTCGCTAAGCTCACCCAATCTGCCCTCTACTTAAGTGTGGTGACCTCGCAAGACATGGACATTTGTGATACTCAACGTACGGATATGCGGCAAAAGTTGCGCCCGGTTTCTTGGTATCAACATCATCTCAACAAATACTTCGTTAACGTGGGTGGAGGTATCTTTCTAAAACGCCCGCTCGCATTCGCGGTGTGGCGAATCGCACGCGCCTAACGTACCCTAACAAAAACGGAACTAGACCATGTGGCACAACGCTCGAGAACTTTGTCGTGACCTACAACGCGGTACCATCAGTTCAGTCGAACTCACGAATGAAATTTACGACCGCATTGAAGCCATCAACCCTGCAGTTAATGCCATTGTTGGGCTGATTGATCGACAACAAGCACTGGCTTTGGCCGGTGACGCCGACCGAACACCTATCGCCAATAGAGGTCCTCTACACGGCTTACCTATGGCTACAAAAGATGCCGTCGAAGTTGCCGGGTTTGCCACCACTTGGGGCTTCGTTCCCTGGGCAGAAAACATCGCCAAGCGCGATGACAAGTTCGCAGCTCGTATGCGACAAGCGGGAGCGTTTTTTATTGGCCGAACCAATATGCCTGAATTTGGTCTGGGCTCTAACACCTTCAACAGCCTTTACGGCGCCACCCTAAACCCCTACGACCTGACAAAAACAGCAGGCGGAAGCAGTGGCGGAGCAGCGGTTTCTTTAGCAACTGAAATGCTGCCGTTGGCCGACGGTAGCGACATGGGTGGGTCACTACGTAACCCTGCGAGCTTCTGTAACGTTGTGGGGTTTCGACCCTCGATCGGCAGAATGCCTCTCACTCGTGGTTTCGGTTGGCTAAGCCGTCTCTCCACTACCGGCCCGATGGCAAAAAATATTGCCGATGTCGCACTGCTATTTTCCGTACAGGCCGGTGCAGATTCATCAGATCCGCTGACCTTGAATGAACATGGAGAGACTTTTCTCGACGGCATGATTCCCTATGAGTCATTGGTGGGTAAGAGCATCGCCTTCTGCCCAACCTTGCATGGTTTACCGGTCGAACCGCAAGTGATGAAGGTTATGCAGGATGCTGCAGACGTGCTGTCGAACCTAGGCGCGCAAATAATCGAAACCGGACCGGATCTTAGCCAAGCGATGGATGTATTCCAAGTTCAACGAGCTGCCAGCCTGGCGACATTAGGCAATACCCTAGACCGCCTAATTCCCGATTGGAAACAGGCAGCGAAAGAAACTGCTGTGGGTAATATTGAAAAAGGACAGCAACTCTCTACCCAAGAATTGATTGAGTCCGAACTCAAACGTACACAAATCTACGCTCAAACAAGCGAATTCTTCGATCAGTTCGATGCACTTGTTCTACCTTCTGCCCAAGTTGCACCGTTCCCGATCACTACCGAATGGGTGACTTCGATAAACGACACCGAGATGACAAGTTACATTGAATGGATGAGTATCTGCTGTGCCATTACTATCTTAGGGGTGCCGGCAATCTCAATCCCGGGAGGATTTACTGAATCAGGGCTGCCGGTCGGCGTGCAACTGGTAGGAAAACCCAGAGGAGACCTAGAGCTATTGCGCATAGGCGGGTGTTTTGAAGCCGCCACCCAACATGCCAAGCGCACTCCTTCGCTTGCATGGTCTCGTAGGCAAGCAAAATGACGCAAAAACGCTTATTAGTGATCGGTGCACACCCAGATGACGCCGAATTTAATGCAGGTGGTTTAATGGTCAAGTGGACACGCGCCAGTCACCACCTGAAGCTAATGTCGCTTACCGATGGCTCCGCCGGTCATCAGACATTGAGTAGGGAGAAACTTAAAGCCATACGCAAATCTGAAGCTTTGGCTTCTGCCACGTTGTTAGGTGCGCAAGTTGAGGTTTGGGATCAACTAGATGGTACCTTAACCCCAAGTGTTGACTTGCGTGGTGAGCTAATTCGAAGCATCCGTCACTACCAGCCCGACTTGATAGTTACCCATCGAACAGCAGACTATCACCCAGACCATCGAGCCACAGCCCAGCTTGTTCAAGACGCATGCTATTTATTACAAGTGCCTAATGTGGAACCCCAGGTTAAGCCACTGAACTACATTCCACCGGTGCTATTAGCCAGCGACGGTTTCAGTTATCCACGACCATTCAAGTCAGATCTAGTCATTGATATTGAAACCTGTGTTGATACTGTTGTTAGCTTGCTAGATTGTCACCAAAGCCAAGTGTATGATTGGCTGCCAAGTGTAATCCCTCAATTAGGCACCCCACCCGAAACTAATCGCTTAGCCTGGCTGCGGCAGTGGTACGGTAAACATACCGCCCACACCGCCCGCCAGTACGGCTATAATCTAAACTACGCTGAGTCTTTCGAAATATCAGAATATGGTGGTCCATTCACGGCCGAGGAGTTTGCATTTATTCATGAGTAACCCAACATCCGACAAGCTGCCACCCCTCTACTCTCTCACAACTATCGGCATCGCAACCTTTTTAGGCTCCGCCCTGGCTGCAGGCTACATGTTAGCCAGTAACTACACTGCCTTGGGTATGCACAAGATGGGCAAGTACGCTTTTTACGGCAGCATTGGCGTTGTTGGGATCGTTAGCTTTGTACCAGCCCAATTTACCACCAGTCTAGCAACGCTGTTGATGGTCACCATCGGCCAAGTGATCTTAGTATTGTTCATCACCAATAAATTACAGGGCTCGATGATGTCGTCCTTCGAAGCCATGGGCGGCAAATACTACTCTGTGTGGCGCGGTGTACTGGTCGGTTTTGCCGCATCAGTGATATTGTTGATCACGATGATCTTCTTGGCCATTCTATTTGGTGGTGCCACCCCCGCAACCGAATGAGATTTCGTAGTCGATACAAAACTGCTCGGTGTGTACTGCATTGCCAAAGTCAATTTTTCCTGGCCATCCACTCCAGTTTCCGGGCCCGCAAACATAAGCGCTGGGGACTGCCTGGTGGTGGGATCGAACGACGTGAAGAGCCTGAAGATGCCGTGCGACGCGAACTGGTAGAAGAATTAGAGCTTTATCTATCTCATTTTACCCAGCTTGGACCTTATACCTACAAAGGCGCAGACCACATGGTATACGGTGCCGAAGTGGACGCTCTATTGACCACTTACGATGATACAGAGCTACTAGATATTGGTTGGTTTTCATTCGAGCAGGTGCGAGAAATGAAAAAACAAAACAAGCTACACGCCGGCTACGAGTTCGAAGCAATTCAGGCCTATGTAGAGTACAAAAACAAGCTATGCAAATAGATCTGAAAAATAAATAACCCCTTTTCCTTCCTCCGCCGTTGTATGGGTACGTTGAACGAATATACCTGTGTGAGGAAACCTAATGAACTCGAAGTACATTTCAACAGCATTTGCCGCAGCCCTATTCATTGGCGCAGGGACACTGCTGGGTGGCTGCGCAAATACAGAGCCACCGGCTGAAGCGCAAGCGCAAAAATCGGAAGACCGCGACAGACAACATACCCAATCAAAACCGCAACCTGTACAAAATGTCGAACAAGAAGCGATCGCTGTGCATGAACTCGTCAAAAGACGTACCGAGACATACACATCCAGTGATCGACTGGCGTCTTATATCGCTCCTTATCCAGGCACATATCAAGACTACGGACGCGAAAACTATCAACAATTTCGCGACAATGGCGTGCAATGGTGTGCCGACAACCCGGTGTCTACTTTTTCAATCGACGTCGATTCTGCGTCCTACGCAAATGTGCGCCGTCTACTCAATCAAGGTCAACTACCCACACCAGACGCGGTTCGCGTTGAAGAACTAGTGAACTACTTCGCCTACAACTATCCGGCAGTATCCGACCGCAATGTGCCGTTCTCTGTTTATACCGAAATGGGCCCAAGCCCCTGGCATGCAGACCGCAAGCTACTACATGTCGGTATAAAGGGATGGCAAGACCATCAATCTGGAGAGCTGCCGCCCGCCAACTTGGTGTTTTTAATCGATGTCAGTGGCTCTATGCGCGCGCCTAACAAGCTCGACCTACTTAAAAGCTCAATGAAGATGATGGTCAATCAAATGCGCGCCCAGGACCTGATCTCTATCGCCGTTTACGCAGGGGCAGCAGGCGAAGTTCTAGCGCCAACTTCTGCTGCTAACAAAGCCACCATCCACGCTGCCATCGACAATTTGCAAGCGGGAGGGTCTACAAATGGTGGCGCTGG
>QIGT01000297.1 GCA_003230835.1 Gammaproteobacteria bacterium | reverse complement strand
AGCTAACTCAGAGGCGCCTATATTTGAGGAGTTGTCTTCATTAGTGCGTAAGACCCTTGGTGTCGGCGAACAGGTGCGGGCGGCGCTAGAGCCGTTAGCAAGGCAAATATCGCTTGCCCTAATTTACGGTTCGGTGGCAAAACAGTCAGATTCGGCCGACAGTGACATCGACCTGCTCGTTGTATCTGATGACATGACCCTCGAAGATCTTTACTCGTGCCTCGCCGATGTCGAGAAACAGTTGGGCAGGCGAGTTAGCCCCACGCTATACACAGCAAGTGAATTCAACAAGCGACGTACAGGCGATAGTGTGTTCCTAAAGCGTGTATTAGAGGGGCCCGTCTCGTTACTCGCGGGAGAGCTGCATGTCACGTGAACAACTGGACAACCTGGTAAAAATTGGGAGCCTCAAAACTGAGTCTTCTTCGGAGCGAGAAGTGGTTGGGCTGATCACATCAGGTCTCGCTCGACTCCACGATGCGAAAAACGATTCGCTCAATATCGAGTCTCGATTCGATCTCGCCAACGAGCAGTGGCGAGTCCTCGATCAAGCGCATAGAAAACGCAATCTGGCAGAATACGAAGGAGAGGTAGATATTGATTCCAATTTGCTTGCGGCTCTGATTCGTGTGCAGGAGGAACAGACCTAACTGTTTTTGACCGGCAAAGCCTCAGCCAATGCTATTCGATTTTTCCTTAAAAGATCTCTAAAAGTAAACATAAAGTTACTTTAGTGGATGAGACATCTGCGCAAGGAGGCTTGATATTCTAAATAGTAACTATATAGTTACTATATGGCTTCGGCGACGGTGACTCACAAAGGGCGTGCAACTCAGGCAAAGATTCTTGCCGCCGCAGTGGCATATGTACTTGTGCATGGTCTGCAAGCGATACGAATGGATACCATCGCTGCCATGGCTGGGGTAAACAAACGAATGTTGTATCAGTATTTCGATGATCGAAGTGGCTTGATCTGTGCCGTTTTGCACTCGCAAGCTCAACTAGTTGTTGAACACGACGGTATTTCCGCCACAACCGGAAATTTCATTCGCCATCAATTTGAGTTGCCCTCGCAAGCGCAAGAAACGCTAGATGAAGAAGGTTCACTGACCCAACCTATCACCCAGACTATCACTAAGGCGGCTAACATCATCTTACGGGAACTGCTGCGTATGGTTGGTCAATCAACCACGGCTGCGGCGCATGCAGGCTGGCAACTGGCTGCTTCAGAGTTGCTGGAAATTCTTATACACCGCGGCAAAAACGAAAGTAAACGCTTACCAACTGAGCGTAAGCCCGTTTATCGGTTGACCTCGGCGTCTAGGCAGACGATGAAATCTCTGTAGGAGAGGGCACCAGTTGTTGCATAAACATAGACAGTGATGGAGCAACGACACGAATGGGTTGCTTGCCAGGTTGCTCTAACTGGACTTCGCCTGATTGATTGTTGACGGTCAAATATAAGTCCGAATCTTCGTCCGTACACGCAAAGAATACGGAAAACGGTGTTTTGTTTTGTTTGCAGGCAAGTGCATGACCAATGAGGTTTTCGATCAATCGATCTACATCTTGTTGATTCCACAAGTACATTAAACTGACGTGGCCTTGGGGGGCTTCGGCGTGCAAGGTCGCCGACCAATACCGCGCGTAGTGGGTCTTGATGTCAGCGTGGACGCTTAGCTCAAGAGCGCTTTCTAAGCCAAGAAAATCCTCGACGCTGGAATGTCGTTTTATCGGCTGCCAGCAGGTTTGTTGAATATTGTGTTCATCACGCCAAGGCTGGCCCACCTCACAAGGCGAAAGCCATTGCGGATCATGTTCGGTGACGAGCTTTTTGTGGCTCTTGGTGTAACCGTTAAAAAAATCATCGATGTGATTGCCGAGACTGTAGTCTGGTGTCTGCGCCATATTGGATACAAAGGAGGTAGTTAGTGGTTTTCCATTCTAAGCCGATCTGGCTTGCGATGGTGTCTTTGTGAGCGCTTGCCTAGATCAGCCGCCAATTGACGCCGTTCGTCTGGCGTTAAACTTTGTACAAATAGCACAAAGGATTTATGCCCCAATTTTTGGGCGTTAAGATGTTCTTTACGCAGTTGTTGCAGCGTTTGTTCAAGTAGTTGTGAGGTAAAGGGCTCTGCGGCGACGGCGCGACGAAGATTTTTTTGGCCTTCGCGTAAGTTATTTATGTGTGGGCGCATAGATGAAAAATGGCCACGTATGATGGGTCGTAGGTCTGCGCGGCGAGACTCAGGCAGGTGACGTGCCCAGCGTATATATTGCCTGGTTGGGTCGAAGCCGCCAAAAGACTTACTGCGTGCCCCCAAGATATAACCTGCCAGCGCAAGATTGAGCCCAAGCGAGAGGATAACAACGGTAGCAAGCCATTTAGATTTCATGCTCGCCGAACTCCTCTAGATGATCTGCGTACAACAAGGTTTCAACACTATAGTTTTGCGATTCCTGCGGAATGTAGGTGCCTACGCTAAACCCGATAGCGACGGGAATTAGCATAGCCACAACGCCGCGCCAAAGAGAATTTTGCAGCCATGTGAACACCCCGAACCAATCGTTTAACGCGCCACGCTCCGGTAAATTAGCCAATATACGTTGATGCAAATAGGTTGGAGCTGGGAGGCGTTGTTTCTTTAATTCATCGAGAAACTGATCAAATGCGTTTTCATGCGGCTGTTTCATTCGAACTCTCGAGAACATTGGAAGTAGTTTCGTAGGGTAAGTCTCGCCCTGGCCAGAAGTGATTCCACTGCGCGAGTTCCCACACCTAAAATAGTTGCGACTTCTTTGTTTGAAAAGCCTTGAGCGTGTGTGAGCAGCAGTGCTGCCCGCTGATTTTGAGGTAGCTTGGCCAGCGTTCTATTCAATTCATCGACGGTTGAGCTAGCCGAATATTCGCTCTGCGGCGTGGTTGTAGCGTGGACACTAAGTGCTGCTTCGTTGTTTAGCAGCTCTGTGTGCTTACGTCCTTTGTCGATGAACTTGTTATGCAATATCCGGTGCAGCCACGTGCTGGTTCTGACTTTGCCTGGTTTGAAGGTATGGGCTTTTTCCCATAGCTTTAACCATGTTTCTTGCACCAGATCATCGGCCAAGGTGGTCGAGTGGCCAAGACGAAGGGCGTAGCTATAAAGTGCATCGACATGGCGGTTGAGTAGGGTTTCGAAAGCCACTTGATCACCTTGTGTTATCGCAAATATCAACTCTTCATCCGACTGGCCACTCACTCAGGCAGCTATCGCGCAGCGCGGGCCGCATGAGCTGCGCGAATTTCTTCTCGACTGACCATTCCATCTCCATCGGTGTCTGCCTTGCGCAGGTATTTGATTCGAGCGGGTAACTCATCAGCGGTCAAGTTGCCATCCCCATTGGCATCAAGGTGTTTGAATGCGGCGCGTCGCATGGCCAGTTTTTGATTCTTCCGAGAATGTTGCAGAAATTCGTCCGCATCAATTTGGCCACTGTTGTCTTGGTCTAGAATGGCAAACAATTCAGTCGTGGTTGCGTCTTTCATTTTCCCTGTACCCATTTTCCCGGCAGCGTGTTTGCCGCGTCGGTGTTTGCGCTTATTTGAGTGGCGGGGAAGCTTTGCGTTTTCGAATTCGGCAAGATCGACCGCGCCGTTGGCGTCTACGTCTATCTTCTCGAAGCGCTGATCTGCCTTTGCCTGAGCGTCAGCAATGGAAATTGGAAAGTGTTTACTCCCAGCATGAGGTCCGTCTCCCTGGGTTGCCATGACGGAGGATGTGAGTACAACACTGGTACACACGATGCTTGTGATGCTTAAAGATTTCAGGTGATTTCGAAACTTGTTAGATGAAGGCATTTTGAATGGACTCCTGTAATTCAACGAGATTGTCGTTTCTTACTTATACGCGCAACGGTGGTTAATCCGTCGGCGCTCATTCGTATTCCACGTTCTCTATGGTGTAAGTTGTCTCGCTGAATGTTGGGTTAGGTTGCAAGATGAGGGGTGCTTTATCGTCGCGCTGTTGGCTAATACTAACCTCGTCACCCAGTTGCCTTCCTATCAGTGCACGTGACAAAGGTGCATCGATACTGATGTAGTCAGGTTGAACATCAAACTCGTCTGCACCGACGATACGATATCGATGAACTTGGTTGTCATCGTCTTTGAGGGTCACCCATGCTGCAAAGAACACGCGGTTACCGTCTGGTGGCCGCTTATCGATTATTTGTAGGTTGTCGAGACGTTTGCTGAGGAATTGTATGCGGGCATCGATTTCACGAAGCTGACGTTTGCCGTATATATATTCAGCGTTTTCTGAACGATCGCCCATTGCGGCAGCCTCAGAGACTTTTTTTGTCACTGCAGGACGTTTTTCTTTCCATAAATAGGAAAGTTCGCGTTGTAAGCGGTCATGCCCAGGTTGCGTAATATAGGGTGATGCAGGTGGGCGAGGGGGTCGGTAGCGGCTCATTGTGGTGTATTGCACCACAGATTGACTGCACTAGACAGCTACACCGCTCAAGACTACCAAGCGCACTGATTTGGATCGAGCTCGCTCAGCAATTCATCCCCGGCAGAGGTATAAGTTTTTTCAAAACAGTTCCCTTGTCGATCTTTATACAAGCGTCGTGACACCCTTCGGTTGTTGTCAGATACGACCGATCTGCGGCTGACATAATCGTCTGTTGTGTATCGAGTTGAGGGATGACGGTCAAATGAGTGAGTGAGCAAAGAACCTAAGACTAGCCCGCCAGCTATATAGGCGGCAGTATTGTCGTGACGACGGTGATGTCGTTGGTATCCGTAATAGTAATTGTCTCGATAATGATGCCCATAGTAACGGTTATAATGATGACCGCCGTGGTGTCCACCTCCACCATAGAAGCCGCCATAGGAGCCACCGGCATGGGCAGGAAGGCTTAAGCCCAAGGTCAACAACAGGGCGCTGGAAACGATCGCCAGTTTTGTGAATATTCTTGCCCGGATGGCGGTTGCGAAAATCACGTTGCTTACCTCAGGTGTATGATCTCAGACCACAAGATAACAATTGTGGGCTGAACAGAAGATGAATAAGACGGTGAAATTTTACTGGGATATCGGCAGCACCAATACCTATTTCGCCTTTCACCTGCTGCGACCCCTAGCGCAGAAATATGGCGTGGAGATTGACTATATCCCTTTCAACCTAGGTTATGTCTTTCGACACCACGGATATGCATTGGCGCATGAACCCAAGGCGAAGATGAAAAACCGCAAAGTCGATTTGATGCGCTGGGCGAAACGTCAT
The DNA here is from genome assembly GCA_003230835.1 of Gammaproteobacteria bacterium. Lineage (GTDB taxonomy): Bacteria > Pseudomonadota > Gammaproteobacteria > Pseudomonadales > Azotimanducaceae > UBA4421. Next base: position 7,119 of record QIGT01000297.1, on the reverse strand, counting down.
GATCTTGCCTTCCAAGTGCCAAAAGAATTTCCGATAAAAACCAGTCGCATATTGCGTGGTTCGTTGGTGATGAAGGCGCAGGGTTTGCATGATGCCTACATGGAACAGATTTTTCACAAGTACTGGGAGCTGGGTGATGCGTCGATTCAACACTACGCTTCGTTGGCGGGTATCGCCGGTGAACTTGGTGTCGACCCACAAATGTTTACCGAGTGTTGCGAATCTCAGGACATACGCGAAGAAATAATCAAGCTCACAGACAAAGCCTTAGCCGAAGGGGTTTTTGGTGCTCCCACCATGGTGGTCGACGAGGAGATATACTGGGGTAAAGTACGCTTTGAATTTATTGAAGATCATTTAAAAAGCGGCTGAGGTTTTCTGCCGTGGTCACACCATGCTCAGTAATAATGCCGCTCACCAAAGCAGCTGGTGTGATGTCAAATGCGGGGTTGAAAGCGCGAACCTTTGCAGCGTGGGTTCCTAATACTTCATCGTTTGGTCTTTGCTCAATATTCACGTCATCGCCAGTAGGGGTGTTGGCATCGAATGTTGAAGATGGACAGGCGACGTAAAAGTCGACACCAAAGTGGCGACACAGTATGGCCAGATTTAAGGTGCCGATTTTGTTAATCACGTCGCCGTTTGCGGTCACACGATCAGTGCCGACCAGAACTAAATCGATTTGATTGTGCGCAAATAACGTCGCTGCCATGTTGTCGCATATCAATCTCACGTCGATGCCTGCGTAGTCGAGTTCCCACGCGGTCAGGCGCGCACCCTGATACAGCGGACGGGTCTCATCCACAATAACTTGGAATTTCACCCCAGCGGCATGCTGTTCATACATCGGCGCAGTCGCAGTCCCTAGGCGACTCGTTGCCAGAGAACCAGCGTTGCAATGGGTGAGTACGTTATTACCCGATTGTATCAAGTGAGCACCGTGTTTGCCGATGGCCTGGCATATGGCGAGGTCTTCGTTGTGGATGCAAACCGCCTCTTCGATGAGCCCTTGATAGGTCGGCTGTCTTTGCCCAGCGACACATATCCGCCGCGTTGCCCAAGATAGATTGAACGCTGTTGGGCGGCAGCTGTTGAGATACTGGGCATTTTGGTTGAGTACCGAAATGAAGTCAGCTTTCCCAAGTTGCTCTCGCGCACGCATGGAAAGAGCCAGCGCGTAGGCAGCAGCGATACCAATTGCGGGTGCGCCCCGTACCGTGAGGTTATTGATTGCCAGCCAAGCGTCCTGCAAATGATCCACACGTTGGTAAACGATTTCTGCAGGTAATTTTCTCTGGTCGAGTAGGCTTAGCTCGTTGTTTTGCCATCGCAAGGTCTCAGGCAGACTAAGTTCAACCATTGAGTAGAAGGCCTCTTGCCTTAGCCAAATAACTAACAAGTAATCCACCACATTCCCGCGCTTGGTTGGCGGCAGCGAAAATTCCGTCTTCGTGGCCTTCGGTAGCAAACACTAATGGGCGTGATTGGTTGGCCTCGAATAGCTCATTTACCGCCATGGCCATGGCGGGAGAACCATAAGGAATGTCTACCGGTGTCTGCGGTAGGCCCAGAAGGGTTCGGACCTGCCATATTTCTGGGCTGTGAACATGGAACACGCAACGAATGCGCGGATCGCAGTTGTAGATCATGGCGTGGGTGAGTGATTCCGACGACGGCGGTTGCAGGCCTTGGGCTTCTACCCAGAATCTGTCTAGATTGCAGTGCGTGATACGTACCATGTGCTCAGCGTCTAGGGCGCCATGTCCGCAGCTTTGACTAGCCGTGATAACAAACTGTTGTTCGTCCTGCGGACGTACGCTCAAGTTGCCAAAGGCAAATCCGCCGTAGCGCTCGGGGGATTGACCAACGAGGTCTAAGGATTGCAGTATGGATCGCCAAGCGGCAATCTCACGGAAGCGCTTGTCATCGATAATCGGGCCAGTAGTGGGGGTCAGCTCGTAGGCAAATTGGATGGTCCCTTCTAGGTTGGACACTGGGTACAATCTCCGTAACAGGTTGTCTTCAAGTAGATTTTGATAGCATGCCATGAATCGAATAGGAATGGGGTAGCAGAAAAAGCATGACAACAAAATTAGACGTGAAACGTGCGGCGGGAGCACTGGGTGCTTATGTGTCTGGTGTTGACTTATCCGATGTGATGACTTGCAACGAGCGGGTGGATGAGATCCAAAGTTTGGTCATTGAGCATGAAGTGTTGTTCTTGCGCGATCAAGACATTGCTCCCCAGGCGTTCCAAAAGTTTGCGCAGGGCTTTGGAGAGGTTCTCGGTCATCCAGCCTACAAAACAGTCGCAAGTGCCCCGGATGTACAAATTTTAGAAAGTACGCGCGAGAATCCATCCAAAATTGAGGCGTGGCATTCCGACATGACTTTCTCCGACCAGCCGCCCAGCTTCACCTTACTCCATGCTCAGGTGATACCGCCTTATGGTGGTGACACGTTGTGGGCAAGTGCCACTACTGCTTATGCTGGCTTGTCTGTACCCATGCGCTTGTTTGTTGATGAACTGATTGCTGTACACGATTTCCGTCACGGTTTTCGCGAGAGTTTGGCTGAGCCCGGCGGGCAAGTGCGCTTGGCAGATAGCATCGCAGCTAACCCGCCAGTAGAGCATCCGTTAGTGCGCACTCATCCCATAACAGGAAAGCGGGCAATTTATGTGAATACTCTGTTCACGACGGTGATAAAAGATCTCTCGCCACTAGAAAGTGAACGGCTTTTATCGTTTTTGTACCAGCATACGGTTACTGAAGAGTATACCGTTCGGCTTGCTTGGGAGCCCAATACCATAGCCATTTGGGACAACCGCTCGACGCAACACAAACCAGTGAATGACTTTTTTCCTCAGCATAGAAAAATGCACAGAGTGACCATTCAAGGAGATCGACCGGCATGAGTCACCAGCCAACCTCGCAGTTTGGTTTGTTGCGGCAGCGGCGTTTCGCAGGGCTCTTTTTTACACAATTTCTAGGCGCGTTCAACGACAATGTTTTCAAGGCTGCCTTGTCGCTCATATTTGTCTACAGCGGCCTAATCGCTGCAGACGCCACCAACACCTTTGTAAATGCAGCCGCTGGGCTATTTATTCTGCCGTTTTTCCTTTTCTCTTCCACTGCAGGGCAAATTGCCGACAAGTATGAAAAGTCTAGGCTGGTAAGGATTATTAAGCTGGTGGAAATAGGCATCGCGTTGGCGGGCGGCTTGGCCGTCTATTCGCAAAATATATACGCTATGTTGGTAGTCTTGTTTTTATTGGGAGTGCAGTCGACGTTCTTCGGCCCGTTGAAGTTTTCAATTCTGCCGCAACAACTCGACAATTCTGAATTGGTGGGCGGCAATGCGCAAATTGAAATGGGCACCTTCGTGGCCATTTTGTTAGGTACATTGGTTGGAGGTGTAGTTGCAGCGCAAAATGATGTGAATCTTTGGTTAACAATCTGGGTGGTCGCAATCGCTTTAGTTGGGTATGCCTCTAGCCGGTATATTCCAGAGTGCCCGGCGACAGATCCTAACTTAGTTATTGGACGGAACCCGTTTAAAGAAACTTGGTTGATGATACAAGTAGCCCGCACCAACCACTCGGTGTTCTTGTCGGTGCTGGGTATTTCCTGGTTTTGGTTGCTGGGCTCCCTAATACTTACCCAAATACCTAACTTAACAAAGGTATATCTAAATGGCGACACTACCGTGGTCACCTTGGTGCTTTCTATATTTACCATCAGTGTTGCTGCCGGGTCCCTAGTGTGCGAGCGTTTGTCAGGTGGAAGAATAGAGATTGGTATTGTTCCTCTTGGTGCTCTTGGTTTAAGTGTGGGCGGCATAGATTTATACTTTGCCATCAATGCGATGGATGCCATAGTGCATACGCAGTGGTTGGGTTTTCTGGCCGCGCAAGGCTCTTTTCGCCTCCTTTTTGATATGGGGCTGATAGGCTTTTTTGGCGGTATGTTCATTGTGCCTCTTTACGCTTTGATACAGATTCGCACACCCCCACGCCGGCGTGCGCGAATCATTGCTGTAAACAACGTCCTCAATGCTGTGTTTATGGTGACAGGTGCGCTGTTGTCGATTGTATGTTTGGGGTTGGTTGGCATGACCATCCCAGATTTCTTGTTGATGATCATTGTTATGAATGTGGCGGTGGCTTTGTTTGTCTTTCAACAGGTGCCAGAGTTTGCGATGCGCTTTGTTATCTGGTTGCTAAGCCATACCCTGTATCGAGTCAGCCATGAAGGTCTAGATAAGATACCGAACGAAGGTGGCGCGGTTATTGTTTGTAACCATGTCACCTATGTCGATGCATTGTTGTTGGCTGGGGCGGTGGCTCGTCCTATTCGCTTTATAATGTTCAAGCCCATATACGATATCCCAATACTGAATTTCGTTTTTCGGGCGGGTGGTGCAATCCCAATTCAATCAGAAAAAGAAAACAAGCAAGCCCACGATGAAGCATTCGTTAAAATTCAAGAAGCACTTAAGGCAGGAGATTTGCTGTGTATTTTCCCTGAAGGCGCTCTGACCAAAGATGGGGAGGTTGCGCAGTTTCGTCGTGGCGTTGAGAGAATTCTCAACGAAACCCCAACACTAGTCATTCCTATGGCGTTGCAGGGCTTGTGGGGTAGCTATTTTAGCTACGCGGGTGGTCTGTTTAAGAACCCCAGTCGGTTCTGGAGCAAGGTCAAAGTAAGGGCAGGTGCTCCGATAGCGGCCAGTGAAGCTACCGTAAACACCCTGCGCAGCGCCGTTGTAGATTTGCGCGGTGAATTAGGGTGACTAGAACCTAACTAGTTCTTGTCCAAAATACTCAGTATTTGGGCCAGAGCTAGCGAGGGCACGACGCCCGAGACAAAATTCGTAGGATTTTGGGAGATTTCTGCAAGAAACCGTTAGGAGGAAATTGTCAGGAAGACAATTTCTGGACAGAAACTAACTGAATTCTAAAGAGATTGTAGAAATGCAACGAGTTGGCTGCGCTCTTGTTGGCTCAATTTAAACACTGCAACTCTTTCTACCGAGGTGTTTTCGTAATGATCGATGACAGCAGTTAACGTGGCAAGGCTGCCGTTGTGCATGTAGGGGGCGGTATGTCTGATGGCGCGAAGTGTCGGCGCGCGAAAAGGTTTGATTGAACCCCCCACGCCTGTGACATGGAATACTGGTGGGGCCTGGCTTAGAGAATGTTTAATCGGTCCAGAAAAATTCAAACTTGCGTGGCAGTGAGAACAACTCAGGCGCTCAGAGAAAAATAGTTCCAAGCCTGCTTTCGCTTGTTTGCTCAACGCGGTTGAATCATCTTGGAACAGATAGTTGTCAAATGCACTGGTTGGTGGGCGGATGGTTCGCACATAACTGGCCAGTGCGCGAACAATATTCTCTAAGCTAATTTGTTGGTCTGGGAAAGCGACTTCGAACGCCTGCTGATACTGTTTGTCTGCGGCAATCACGTTGCGTTGTTGGTTTGAATAGCCCATTTCTATTGGATGAGTATTCAGCAGCGGTACGAGGTGTTGTTGCTCCAGTTCAGTAATACCCGTGTCCTGCCAACCGAGGCTTGCGTTGAAACCAGTATTATAAAGCGTAGGGGTGTTCAGGGAGTGTTGCTCGCCGGTGACACCGATGGCCTTACTCAATCCGTCGGTGAAGTGCCGATTGGGTTGATGACAAGAAGCACAGCTATAGGTGTTGTCAACCGACAGTCGGGTCTCGTTGAACAACTTCTTTCCCAGTACAATTTTTTGCGTACTCGATGGATTGTCTTGGGGTGTTATGGGCGTGGGGTAAAAGCTGGACTGAACAGAGGGTACTTTATCTGTATTCGCAGAATGAGATAGAGCACCAGCAATACTGAGTATGGCCAGCGCCCAAAAACAAAGAAGTCTTACCAAGTGCGGGTATTGTTCGACGACAGATCATTGGTGATACTGGCCATGCGCTTACGACCTTCAATCCAACCCGCAAACTCTGTTTCAGATTCGGTAAGCGCTTCGCCCTTAGTTTCTAGCCAAGTGTCGAATGTAGCCATTAGTTGATCTGCAAGTTCGCGATCATTTCGAAATAGAACCATGTAAGACTGCTTGGTTTGGTCGAGGAACCCCAGTGCGAGGAAGGCTTCACCTCTATATTCTATGGCGCGGTGAAAATTTGGATTAATCTTCAAAGCATAATTATAAGCGCCAATTGCTTTGCGATAGTCGCCAGTTTTACGCAGTGCATAGCCCAGTTCATTGGCCGCTTTATAGTTTTGCGCAAAGTGCCGAAGCGCCGCACCTTGCTTTGTAATGGCCTTTTTGTACTCCTTCTGAGCCTTTGCCAATGCCTTTGTGCGAGCTTTCTCTTTAGTCGCTTTTGCTGCTTTTCGTTCTTGCTTAAGAGCGCGGTCACGATGTTTTATACCGGCGCGAAATGATCTGGCCGAAGCCTGTTCAGGTGACAGGGAAGCTCTGCTGGGTGCTACCCCGCCGCCACTTACACCTCCGCCCCCGCCGCTTCCTGCAGACATGGCTGGGGTAGTAATGACAAGGGGTATCAATGCCAATAGACAGGTTGCGACGATTTTCAAACGGATGTTCATATGTTATGACCCATGTGCAAAGCAGCTAATGAGGATATGCTCTTGATGGTAAAAATTCTACGGGTGAGGAACATGACCAATAAAATTGTCCGACTTAGCGCATACCTGGGTGTATTATTTTCCATGGGGATGCCTTTTGTGGTCCAAGCGGACAATTCGGTGCAAGCCGCACGCGTGGTTATGGATGATTTTATGCGCACGTTCAACGCTAGAAATGAGGCTGCGTGGGCCGATACGCTACTGTTTCCACATATTCGCGTGGCCAGTGGTGCGGTGCGGGTAGACGCGAGTAAGGCAGAATTTGTAGCCAATACCGACCTAGATGAGTTTGCCCGGGTAAATAATTGGGCCCGCAGCGAGTGGGATAGCATCGAACTGATTCAGGCAGGAGATGATAAGGTTCATTTCAAGGTGAAATTTTCTCGCTTCAATCCGCAAGGCGAGAGGTATGTCACCTTCGACTCTCTTTATATACTGCAAAAAGTGGATGGACGCTGGGGCATCCGGGCCCGATCGAGCTTCGCACC
>QIGT01000296.1 GCA_003230835.1 Gammaproteobacteria bacterium | reverse complement strand
CTTTTTGCTTGCGTGGGTCCATTATTCATCAGCGTCGGCGGTGCGGTGGAGCGCAAAGCGAATCTAAAAAGCACCTAGAGAGAGAAAGAAAGAGACAAAAACAAAGACAAAAAGAGGGAGAGTCATGAATCGAATAGTCTTGCCCATCTTAGCGATGGCCTTACTGGGGTGCACCCCATACAACTTACCCATATCCATTCCAACATCAAAAACAGCGGAGTTAATATCCTTCGATCGGCAGCGTGGTATCGTCACCATGGGCGCACCCTATCTATACCTAGAAAAACCCGATGTCGACTGGGGTCAAGCTCGGCAAGAAGCGATAAAACTGTGTGAGGAATGGAAAGGACACAAACATGCAGAACCCACTGGAAAAACGCGTAAGCGTTGTGTTTCTAACGTCGGTAGCAACTGTGTTCGATACGCTTTAGCAGGCGATTATCAGTGCATGCCCTGATTAGGACTGAGACTTAATCAGACGCTCCTTAGTTTGGCATTGTACTCGGCGAACTCGATCTCGCTCATCACCATATTACGGCCACTATTTTTACAAGCATACAAACATTCATCCGCACGCTCGATAAAAGATGTAAGTTCTTCACCCGGTCGGAATTGGCATACGCCGATGGAAATAGTAACCTTGTCTAATTCCTTACCATCGTCTCCACTCACTCGTTGAGCCTCGATGATTGCACGTATGCTTTCGGCCAGCATTCTGGCACCACTTAGCGGTGTATTAGGCAACAATATGGCAAATTCCTCACCACCGTATCTGGCCAAGAGATCGCGGCCTTTTACACATTGCTCCATTTCCTGAGCAACAAAGCGCAATACCTTGTCACCCACCAAATGTCCATGAGTATCATTGAAGGATTTGAAAAGATCTATGTCTGCTAACAAAAGGCACAACGAACTATTTCCGCTGTTTGACTCTTTCATCATGCGTTTAATACCTTCATCAAAGGCACGGCGATTAGCAACACCGGTCAAGGCATCTGTTCGCGAATCTCGACTCAGCCTTTCAACTTGAGCCCGCAAATCGGTCAGCTCTGAAGCCATGCCATGCAGAGATCCTTCGACTTCCTTGCTGCGTGATTTAGTGCGAGCGGTTTCGTGAACCAACTCCACCACTAACTTGTTGAGCTCCTCCGTGGTTGGGTTTTCTTGCAGGGATTCACTGGAACGCCCTAACACTTCGGAGTAATGCGAAATGTCTTCACCCAAACTACCCAGCTCGGCCAGTACAGATTCTACCGCCCCGCGAACTGCACCCTGTATTTCATCGACTTCAGAATGAAGTTCATCAAGGAAGAATCTCTCATATATGGTTCGACAAGCTTGTGAGTCAAAACTCTTGCCTGCCTCAATTCTTTCTGCCAACAAACTGCTCAACTCGTCATTTCGATCAGTGACGAAGTCGTACCAAATGGCATAGTTTTGCGGAATGGTAGGCACTCGTTGCTTACTCATAAGCGGCAGCACGCGCTTCAGCACTTCAACCGATTCATCTAGAGGAATATCAAATAGTGACGGCATGTACAGTGTTGGCTTGTCTTAAGAATCCTTTATTAAATCTAGTCTAAGTTAGCCAAGCTGCCAGTTTTTTAACCGCTGTAGAGTATTAATCTATGTTTCGCCGAGAACACCCGTGTCAATCAGCGCTTGTATCTGCTTTTCCCCGTATTGCAGCTCGGCTAGCAATTCTCGAGAATGTTCTCCTAACCCTGGGGCGGGACGACGGATAAAGGCAGGCGTTTTGTCAAATATGGCCGCTGGCCGGGGCTGTCTAATAGTACCGGCAATGGGGTGCTCAGATATTTCAATCAACTGGTTTGCCTGTACCTGCTCGTGGGTTAGCACCTCTTCTCTGCTTAACACCGGTGCACATGGCACACCTTGCTCATCTAGTTGTGCAAGCCAATAGGCCGAGGTATTGGTCGCCAACACTTTGGCGGTCAGGCTCAATCGCTCAGTCACGTTCATCGCACGATCATTAATGGTTAAAAATCGCGGATCGTCGATCCATCCAAGACGACCCAATGCCCGACACAGGCCCTGCCACTCTTTGTCAGCTACCGCACCCGCGGTGATGTATCCATCTTGGGTTGCAAAGATAAGGTCTGGGGCAAGCTGCGCCCTAGCTGCTTTCACCTCCTTACCGACCAAGGTGAGTCCAGCCATACCCTCCGGCCATAGGTAAGCCACCATGGTATCGAGCATCGCTAATTTTACATGCTGCCCTTCGCCACTACGTTCTCGAGCAAACAGCGCTGCCGTGATTGCTTGGGCTGCTGTCACCGCAGTGGTTTTGTCTGGAATGATGGTGCGCACCATTTTTGGTCGGCCGCTCTCACCATCAGCCTGGATCGCGGCCAACCCACACAGTGCTTGTACAACAGGATCATAGACCCGCTGATGTGCGTAGGGCCCACGCTCACCAAAGCCACTGATGGATACATAGATAATGTTGCTACTCAGTTCACGCACAGTCGTTTCGTCAAAACCCATTCGCTCTATCGTTCCTGGGCGAAAATTCTGCACGAAAACGTCTGCACCACGTAACAGATCTTTCAACACGCGCGCGCCTGCAGGTTTTTTCAGATCCAGCGCAATACTTCTTTTGGAACGGTTGGAAGAAATAAACGTCGATGTGATGCCACTTCGATTGGGGCCAGCCCCTCGCACCAAATCGCCACTAAGAGCTTCCACTTTGATCACGTCTGCACCTTGGTCTGCCAGCATCATGGTTGCCACAGGACCCGATATCATCGAAGTTAAATCGATGACCCTAACACCAGATAAAGGTCCCTTATCCATCCGCGCCCCCTAGTTCTCTCTGTGCTTGTGCTTTCGCCCATTTATAGTCTGGCTTGCCATTGGCTGCTCGCCTCACGATATCTACCATCAGTACCTGCTTAGGCACCTTATACCCTGCCAACTGTTCACGAACGAATTCGATCAAATCTGCTTCTTCAACTTTTTGATATTCAACACAAGAAGCAACTGCAACAATTCGTTCGCCGAAACGCTCATCGCCAAGCCCAACCACCAAACAATCTAGAACACTTGGGTGTCGCTTTACTGCCTCTTCTACTTCTTCAGGAAATACTTTCTCACCAGCGGTGTTAATGCACACACTACCACGACCCAACAATGTAATTGTGCCGTCTGCTTCGATGGTTGCGTAGTCACCGGGGAAACTGTACCGCACACCATCCACCTCTCGAAATGTAGCAGCAGATTTTTCAGCATCTTTATAGTACCCCAAGGGTACAAAGGCAGAGGTGGCAAGCTTGCCTACTTCGTCAGACCCGGGCACCACCATACGGCCATCATCGGTAATGACTTTGACCCCTTCGTTGATCGTAAACTTCGCCGTCTGCGCGGTTTCATCCCGGGTGGTTACGGAACTGCCCATGCCACCTTCCGACGAGCCCATAATGTCTACCAAGGCCATGTCATGGTGCGCGAGCAACCCTTGCTTGGTCTCCTTACTCCACATCACTCCGCTGGAACAAATTTGTTTTAGCGAGGAGATATCATATGGCGTACCACGTTGCTTCGCCGCATCTAAGGCGGCCAGCATCGGGCGTGCAAATGCATCTCCCACGATGACAATGTCTGTGACACCGTGCGCTTCTGTCAGGCTCCAAAAAAGATCTGCATCCATACCTAGTTTAGAAGTGGTCACCACCGTGCCACCCAACAACAAAGTTAGGAAGCTACCCAGCCACGCCCCGGTTCCGTGCATCAAAGGACATCCGACCAAACATATAGGAGGACTCTCTATTTGACTAACAAACTCACCATACTTAGACAATTCGGTTGGGGGAGTCAGGCCTCGTGCGGTAGCCCCCATCCCCGCCAAGAATCCAGTGAATTTACCAACTGGATACATGACCCCCTTAGGTAAACCGGTGGTTCCGCCTGTATACAGCATATAGATACCGTCGGGGTCTCGTGGTTGCCGAGGTAACGGAGCGTAGTTGCGAACCGAACGTTCATAGTCCACAGCAAAATCTAATAAAGCTTCTGTGCCGTCATTAATTTGTACAAACAGTTTAATTTTCGGTAGCCGATCTTTGATCTCCCAAATTCGCATGGCGTAACACGCTTGGAAGAAAATGGCTTCTGCATCTGAGTTGTCGAGCAAATAAACCAGTTCATCTGACTTGTAACGATAATTGACATTTATGGGACATCCACCAATTTTAAATATGCCGAATTGGGCTGCTTGGTATTCATTAGAGTTATGCAGATACAGGCCCGCCTTGGAGTCTGGACCCAAGCCGTGTTCATGCAACAATGCCGCAACACAGGCCGCATTTTGTTCAAATTCCCGCCAGGTCAGCGCCTGCCCATCACATACGGTGGCAACACTATTGGGCTTGTAATCCGCCACAATCTCCCATGCTGATGCAAAGTGTAGATCCATAACTTCCCCTCGTACTTTTTAAGACATGCTACACGGATACCCTTGATTTCATCACCACTATTTGGTGAAAACCACCATCAGTCTGACCACAAATCGCCCAGGGGCTCTCTCACACTACCGATCTAAGCGCGATTAGAACCTTTTTCGAAATTGGCACGACTATTGTATTGAACTAGTAAATATAACTAAACAAACACGCTCGCAGCAAAGCAAAGGACTCAACATGACCGGCAACTTTCGACTTTCGCGTATTTCTCACCCTCGCAGCAATTTGTGGGCAATGTTGCTGCTTGTGGTTGTATTTTTATGCTTCGGACTGGTTGCACAAGCCTATGTACCCTCTGCAACGACGATCAGTACGACCACAGAGACTTTTAAGCCAGTTCAGTCTCAGTAGATTCAGTCAAAGTAGATAGTGATAAGGAACTAACCATGTCGAACGAATACATAAACAAATTAAAACTACATCTAGACAAAGACAACGGATGGTTTTTCGGAGTTTGTGCAGGCCTCGCTAATCTTTTGAACTTAGACCCAGCATTGATTCGGGTCGGCACCATCGTGAGCGGATTGTTTTTCCCAAAATTGACAATCGCCGCCTATTTGGTTGCATGGTTGGTGTTGGACGATAGGCCACTAATACGCCGTCGCAGCCGTCGCGACTAGCGATTCAACAAGCAACCCAACCTACAAACTACGAGTGAGCCGAAGCTCAGTTGAACTGAAAAATCAGCTTTGGGCGGCAAGCTCTCTAAAGTCCTGCGCCAAATCTTCCATGCTTTCGACAAACCGAGCACTCTGCTTAGCAGACATATTAGCCAGGAAATGTACAGCGACCTGACGGCGCAAAGTGTTGTTTTGTTGGTTTATCTTGGACAGCACCTCTCCATAATAAGACTCCCGTCTTTCAACAAGCCCCCGATACCCCAAAGTTAGCGCGTCAAGATCTTCTCGCTGCTTTAACAGCAGCAATAAATCTGCCTGCCAACGCCGGCGATACTGTGCCCACAACACACCCTCGGGTTGAAATTGGCCTGAGCGCATCTTCAAGTAGCTTTTTTGCTGCGTTGTTAGGCGCCCAGCAAAACGGCTGAACGAGTCTTTTAACTCGCCTGCCCAACGGGCTTGTATTTCATCGATGGAAGCGTCGTCATCTGCCTCGGCCATCTCTATGTTGTTCTCTTCCATATTTGAGGCAAGCTCAGAAACCTGCGTATCAGACAACTTAGCCAACACACCGACAACAGCCGGCAAAAGCCTCACTTCAACCTCTTCACTCCACACTGACAATTGAGTAAAAATTCGTTTAAGAGACGCTTCGTTGGGATGATCTGTGAGTTGGGATGACAACACCACCACATAGTCAGCATACAAAGGCAGATGACTACGTCGATGCCAGGACATAAAATGGTTCAACTGCGCATCGAGAAATTCTTCCTGGGTACTGTCCAGTCTGACATAGTCGTTCACCTGCCAGCGCACAAGACGGTCCATATTGTTGTACGCCATCTTAATGCTGCACCCACTCAAAACCACGGCAGCTAAAACGAAACCCATACTTCTACGCAGAATCTTCATCCGTTTCTTGCTCTCCAGACTGCCAAACTAAGAATGCTTGAATTTCCTCTTGCAGCTGTGAAAAAACATAACCCAATACTGCCGCATCATCCAGAAAACCAATGCCAAAAATAAAGTCAGGAATAACGTCTAACGGCACAACAAAATATAACAGTGCCGCCACCAGTACGACGATGGTTTTGGTTGACACCTGGCGATAGTCACCATTCACCCAGGCCTTAACAAGCGCAATCGCTAAGGTAATCTGCTCACGCACTTCTCGCAGCTTTTCCCCACTGGTGCGGGATAACTTACGCGTCGCTTGCACAGCCAAACTTTGCACCCTGCCCGGCGAACTCACCAATTCCTGAGCTTGGCGACGAAAAGATTCAAACCTTAACGGTGGCTTATCGGCGGACAAAATTTAGCATCCATTGCGCCACCAGTGCAGGATCCATTGAATTCTCCAGACTCGCAACGCCATTTACGTACACAGCCTCACCCAATAACTCACGACGATAGTCCATCAGTACTTGGGCGTAGCTCTTTTTGAACTCAGGGTGCCCTTGCACCGTGATCACCTGGTTTCCCATGGTAAATCCAGCGATTGGGCAAAATTCGTTGCTGGCAAATACTTCGGCGTTACTGGGCAGTTGGCAAACCTGATCTTGGTGGCTCGATATTAACTGGAAAGACTGCGCATTGTTGTGCATCCAGTGCGCTTGCCTAACCAGAGTACTTGCGTGGACGCCCACGGCCCATCCTTTGCAATTGGCCTCGACCCGCCCACCAAAAAAATGCGCCATAAGTTGGTGGCCAAAACAAACACCGATGATTTTTTTATTTGCCTGTAACACTTGTTCTAGGAATTTCACCAGAGGTTGGATCCACGCTAGGTCGTCGTAAACACTGTGACGACTGCCGGTGATCAAATAGGCATCGCAGTCAAGGCGCGCGGGCAAACCTTGCTGTACATCGAAATTTGAAAATCGAATATTGGCATCAACTGTATCGAAGAGGGTGCGGAACATTGCCGGATAGTCACCAAACTCACTTTGAAAATGAGCCAATACCGTATCGGCCTGTAAAATACCTAAGTGAAGGTTTTGCATGAGATCAGTTCAACAATCAAAGCTTGGCTAGGAGTCTGCACAGTAGAAAGTATTCCTATATAATTTCAAAGTATCGTTCTAGTTGCCAGCTGTTCAAGTTGCGTTCGTATTCCTCACATTCCCACACTCGTGTCCGATAAAAATGGTCCACAAACTCACCACCGAACAACTCAACCGCGACCTTCGAACCAACAAATAACTCCGCTGCCTGACGTAAGTTGGTTGGAAATTGACGGCTAACATCTAGGCTATCTTCAACCTCGTAAGCATTTCCTGTGACGGCCTGGGTGGGTTCCAGTTTGTCCTCAATACCCCGCAGAGCCGCACCCATCACAGCGGCCGCTGCGAGGTATGGATTGCCATCAGCCCCGCCGACACGACACTCCACACGCTGCGCAGATGGACCGGCCGGAATGACCCGAATGGCAGTGGTGCGGTTTTCGATACCCCAAGTGGCTGCTGTAGGCGCCCACGCACCTTTAACCAGGCGAGTATAACTATTGATGGTCGGCGCTAACATCAACAACAGCTCGGGTAGATAGAGTTCCAACCCCGCAACCGCATGACGCTGCATATCACTCATATTTCCCGGTTTGTTTTTCGCATAAAACTGATTGTTATGATGTTCATCTTCAATGCTGAAATGGAAGTGACCACTCTGCCCAGGATAATCCATAGACCACTTGGCCATAAAAGTACCGATGAGGTTTCGCTTCTGCAGGTACACCTTGGTGAATGTCTTGAATAAAGAGGCTCGGTCTGCAGCCTCAAGCAGCGGCTTGGCCTTCATCGCCGCCTCCCATACACCGGGTCCGGTCTCACAATGCAGCGCTTCAAGATCGCAATCCAACGCAGCACTGTATTCCATCAGCCCAGCGAACAGTTCTGACTCTACCGACGTGCGTAACACCGAGTAGCCAAAATTCCCCGGCGTAAGCGGTATTAAATTTCTATAACCTTTGTCTCGAACGCTATGCGGAGTTTCTTCAAAGACGAAAAACTCATATTCAAAACCAGCCCGAACACTCAGCCCAAGCTGGCTAAATTTCTTCACAATTTCACTTAATCGCGTGCGCGGACAAAGTGGGTGAGTCGAGCCATCAGTTTCGACAAACTCACCGATGAAAAAAGGGCAGTCCTCGTCAGGTATCCAACGTTCACTGTCTACCAAAAGCCGGTACCCGGTATCCGGAAAACCAGTGTGCCAGCCGGTATATTGCACGCCAGCATAAAGCTGGTCGTTCACATCCCATCCAAACACGCAGTCACAAAAACCACCTTGCTTTTCGAGCAAGCCCGCAAACTTCTCCAGGCTGACATACTTGCCTCGAATCACTCCATCTATGTCGGTAAGACCGAGCTTCACCTGGGTCACCCCTCTATCGCGATATTGCGTGAGTTTCTGCGCTAACCGTTCTTTGTCATCCCCCGCCATCTGTTCTACCCACTGGTTACGAATACCTCATTCTAACCTGCTGAATTTTACCCACAATCATTACTCTCAGCCTGTGGATAACTATGAGGATAACTTTCTAGCCTTCGATTTTACAATTCCGATACACTCATCTCGCGAAATTTTATTGTTGGGCATAAAAAGCGTTTATTCATTTATAAATCAATAGCTTACGAGAACCAAGTAATCGAGTAGATTAGATAAAACCAACAATTGCCCGTTGAGTCTGTGCATTATCGGTGCTGTGTATAAACGAAACACAACGAAAGTTAGTGATCGCTTACTAGGCAGGCAAGGACTGCTACATCTTCAGTCAACTTTACGATGTTTTAACGCGGCTCAATACAACTGCTAGACTATGCCAATTGAACCACCCGACTAGTCTGTCAGAAGTTGATCCGCAGGCAGTTTGATGCTTTGAGGGCTGTCTAAAATTGGGGATAAGTCAGTAAAAATTTGCTCATCCAAAGGCAGCGTATCGCGCCCTTGGCTAATTAAAGATTCTGCCCAGGCACTTTGCGCATGCTCAAACACCAACGCCATGTCCCCTTCTAATTGATCTAGTGGCGTAGCCTGCGCTGCAAGACTAGCTACGCAAAAAAGTATGGCTGGGCCGAGCTTAGTAGGCATAACGCAGCGACCAAAAGAATTGTGTGTCATCATCGTTCCTGGTAAGACTCTGCTTATGGGTAATCGGTTTACCCACAGTAAGTCGAGTGCTTAAGATACCTGTTTCGCTTTTTAGCAAATTTGCTTCCCATCCAACACCTAAACTACTCAGATGCACCGAAGATTTGATTCGCTCATTTGTTTCGCCTGCATTTCTTTCGCCACCATTTCTTTGCCCAAAGGTAGTGTCAACAAACATCCACCACTCACCCATCGGCGCAGAGAAACGCAGTGCGCTGTTAAGCGTGACACCCTGGTCTAACATCCCAATGGCAGAATCAAAACCGCGATTACTGTAGGGCCCACCTGCACTCAGTCTCGCAGTTGCAGGCAGTAAGTCATTTGCGAGCTGCGCTTGCAAACCCACTATCAATTTTGCTCGTCGTTGCGTCCACGGCAAGTCGATTGGCGTCCAACCCTTAACCTCGGCACGCGCTCTCCAATACGTGCTGTCCTGACCGCGGCGCTGTTCATCAACCCCACCTAGGGTTAACTCGAAATCTGCTTGCAGCGCCACAGCGTGATCATCCCAAAGTTTGTGGCCGCTCCAAGCAGCGCTGGCAAACCATGTACTTTGGCTGCCGACGTTCCAGTCTAGGTCGTGATACCCCAGCCGGTAGATCCTTTCACTGCGATAAGTGCGGGTAAAAGTGCGTGTGTCGGTGAGTTTAAAGTCAACCAACACCCCATCGCCCTGAATATCTATGCTGCCGGGTAGGTCTAGATCTGCCCAACTCATGTCAACATAGCCAACCGAGGCTTGCACTTCATACCGGCTGTCTAACACACGGGTACGATACCCGACCGAACCATACTGATGGTCAGTGGGGCTCAGGGTGCTGGAAGCCGACAACAACAGTACATCCTCAGCGCGCAGTAGGTTGGAAAACTGACCCCTCCATGACAGGCGTTCTTGGCCAATCTGTTCTACGCCGAAGTTGTCTATTTGGACCATGCCACTGAACTGCTTGGTTTCATTACGCGTGAACAGCATGCGTGTTTCGCCGATTTTTTCACCCGGTACAAACCGAACTTGCGCACGCATAGGCTGGTTGCGATTAGCGATGTTCAAGCGGGTTGCGATGACGTCCTCGCGCATGGGCTGCCCCACTAGCGTTGCAACTACTTGGGGCACAGAGATTGCCTTGTTTACCGATTCAACCTGCGCCAGCACACCGACCATCACTTGCAGGTGCACCACACCATCGCTCACCTGCTGGCTGGGTACAAAGGCCACGGCTAATGGATAACCTTGCTGCCTGATTTGAGCTTGCAGGACTTGGGCTATACTTTCTAGTTGCACCACGGAGACACCACGTCGTTGTTTCTGCGTCGCCACTAAGGCAAGCAAATCTTGCAGGTCTGAGCGGTTGATCTGCTGCTTTTCATCATGCACGCCCAAGGCATTTAGAAAGCGCCCCACTTCTTCTAGCTCAGCCCGACCAAAGCCATGCGCTTGAGGCGAGTTTTCAACCCGCGCGGCGGCAAGCTGTTGTCCTAATAGCTGCTCAATTGCTGCTCGATCGATATCGTCTACTTGATCTGTTAGGTGCCAGCTCAACTGCGTCACTTCGATACGCAATGATGCATTAGGGTTCGGGTCTCTATCTTGAACCGCCGGGATACTCTGCTGCGCCGACCACACCCAGTTGGGTAACAAGGTCAGCATCAACATCATTAAAATTAACAACATCGGCAATGACCATGAGCGAGATTCAGGCACATGCTCGGATGGCACCGGCACAAACTGTCGTCGCTGGGTGATGTCCATATCAAATCTAGGCACTGTGTCTTCTTGCTGCGGTGAGAGCTGGAGTAATTGCGCAATGACCTGGCGTCTGGTCTCACGATATTGGGTACGTGACATTTCACCGGCAGCACAGGCTTTGGCCACACGGCGAAGACGAATCACTTCAGGAGCAAAAGGCAGTAAGGTCATGACACCTCCCTCACCAAGCGAAAGCCCGTCGTCGCATCACCCTGACGGCCAGCCACACCCTGAGTAGCTACAGAGCACTGTTCTAATGGATCACCGTAGGAACCACCTGCTACCGCATATTCATCATCTTGTTTAATCAGTTCTTGTACATTGCCCAGCACATGGACAATGCCAAAATCATTGGCCGCGCCACTGGCTGCGGGAACCACCGTATCGCCATGTCGCACACCACCCACTTCGACCAAACAATTGCGCTTTGGATCTGGCACACCGCTGGCCAAATGCAGCCATTCTGACAAGGTTGGCAAACGATATAAATAGCCAGTGACTTTGCTCAACCATCGGGCGTAGGACTCAACCAACTCAATGTGAATGCCGGTTACCGGCAGCTCTGGATTGTTCTCATCAAGATCACATAGCCTCGTATCTGAACAGTATTGATTAAAATCGCGCCAACTAATTTCGTATTTACTCACCGCAAAATTATCACCATCTTCGCCCGGCACTACGACTAGTCTAGGACCATTTGACTCGCCAATGACGCGATCTTCACAATAGCCGCCGCGCCCTGTTTGACGTCCGTTGCCGACCAAATAGTGCATTGAACATGGGTCTAGGCTGACCAACCCTGCAACCTCTCCTAAATACTTGCGCGCACTATTATTGAGTGCCCAAGCTCGATCTGAATCTAGACTGCTAAGACGCTTAACACACTCGTTCACACGGCTTGCGACATGACGACGTAGCGCTGGTAGTTGCTGTGGATGCTCGTCTGCTATGCCGTTCAATTGCGTCGAAATGGCTTGTATATCTAGGCGCAAACAGCTTATTTGTAGCAAGTTGTCGGCCTGGGTAAGCAGTTGTCGCTGTGTCACTATCGCTTGATTCTTCGCTTCAACCGCCTGGGTTTTAGCCAACGCCTGGGTCAGGTATTGATCTGTCTGAAGTATCGAGTGTTCATCAAATACTCGGCCTGTGAAATAGTGCCAAACTTTTTGCGCGAACTCGGCCTGGGAATCAGCCGCTATTTGCGGCAGCTCGCGCTGCGCTTGTTCAACAATTTCAAGCCGCAAAGCGGCAAGTTCGCTAGAGGATGGAAAGTGCTGTTCAGACAATGCAAAGTAAATTTGTATGTCGCGTGCCCAATCTTCATTCACAGAGCCAGACAACGCAGCAACCATGTCCTTGAGCAATCTTTGGTGGATGATCTGCCGTCCACCCAGCATAGGG
>QIGT01000527.1 GCA_003230835.1 Gammaproteobacteria bacterium | reverse complement strand
CCTTGAGGGTCAACAATGGTTGTAGGAATCTGATGAGGGGTGACCTCTATTTCTACGGTTTTACACCTACCTTGGAGGAATTCCCAAAGTGTCGGCACGCCACTTGGATATATTATGGTAACGTCTAACAGCTTGTGCAGATGACCGTGCATGCCTTCCATTACGTAACCTAATCCGCCTACTTTTGGACGCAGTAAGTACTGGTAGACGTCCGCTTGTTTGGAGAGTTTTTCTGCTGTTCGCCTGGTGCCTTCAATGAAATTGAGAACAGAGGTTGGGTGGTTTTTAAACCCGACACAAGCCTGTGCAACATTATCTCTATCAGCGGTTTTGAGTTTCGGGTTGGCTTTAATTTGTGCTTTGGTGACGCGCTTAACGTATGGAAAGCCAAGCACATACATGGCCAGGCCAATGGAGGGAACCCAGATCAATTGTTGTTTGGTGAAAAATTTCAACGGTGGGATGGTGCCGTACAAATAGGACTGTAGGAGAATGATATCGACCCAGCTTTGGTGGTTGCTGATCACTAAGTACCAATTTTCATCAGACATCTGATCTTCGTCATGCCAGGTGATTACTGGGTGGGTGAGCCCTAAGAGTTTGATCATGCGTCGATTACTTCCAGTCCACCATAAGATGATCTTATCCATACTTTTCTTAAGCTGTGACAAGGCTTCGCCGCGAGTCCACAGCAAACGAATCAGCCACCAAGTGAGGGGAATCCACACGGCTAGCGCAGTAACACCCATCGACAGCATGGCTGCTACACCACGTATAAAATGCATAACTTATAACGACTATAAATGTAAGTTCGTAATGGTGGCACCCAACTAGGCATGGAGCAACCGGCTTTGTACCTCTAGCTAATTTCTGTGCAGAAATTGCCCTCCTGGCAATTTCCTCCCAACGGTTTTCTACGAAAACCTTCCAAAACCCTACGGGCTTTGTCTCGGGCGTCCTGCCCTCGCTAGTTCTAGTCCCAAATACTGAGTATTTTGGACAAGAAATGGCTAACTGTTCTGCTGTAAAGTCATGGATCTTTTCTGCCAAAACAGGATATTTTGCTTATCATGCTTGTAGTGAAAGTCGCTAGACGGCTATCTTGGTACATACTTGCGATTCTTTTGCTGTGGGTTTTGACTGGGTGTTCTACGCTGCAATTTTATCAACAAGCAGCCCTCGGCCAATGGCAACTCATGCAAGCCCGCAAACCGATAGCCGCAATACTGGCGGACGGGCAGCGCGAACAGCGTCTGCTTACGCAACTTGAATTGACCCAAGATATCCTAGCTTTCGCTGAGGCCAATTTGGGACTAGATCGCGCGGGACGCTACCAAAGCTATGTTGATCTGCAGCGACCCTATGTGGTGTGGAATGTGTTTGCTTCCCAGCCTTTAGATCTTGCAGGGCATAGTTGGTGTTACCCATTTATTGGCTGTGCGCCTTATAGAGGCTATTTCAAGCACAGTGTGGCCCTTAAACAGGCGCAACGACTGCGACAGCAAGGCTATGAAACCTACGTCGGCGGCGTACCTGCGTACTCTACCTTGGGTTGGTTTGAAGACCCGGTGTTGAACACGTTTGTGCATTGGCCCAGTCCGGAACTTGCCAGTTTGCTTATCCATGAGCTGAGTCATTCTCGTGTGTGGCTAGATTCTGACGTGGCGTTTAATGAGTCGTTTGCAAGTTTTGTTGGCCGGCAAGGTGCTCGTGAGTGGATGCGTAGCCAAAATGGTGAGGCCACTTGGCACCTATGGCAAACAACGCGTGAAGATTGGCAACGCTTTCGTGCATTTTTAATGAGGGCTAAATCGACCCTAAACGAAATTTATACTCAGGACGGCTCAGAAGCTGAGCGCTTGCACCGGAAATCTATAACCCTCGATGAGATTAAGCAGTGTTACCAGGTGCATAAGGCGGTGCTAGGCCAAGGACGATGGGACAAGCTCATCAACCAAGACCTGAACAATGCCTTCCTGGTGTCACTGGCGACCTACGAAGACTGGCTGCCTGCTTTTGCGCAACTGTTTAAGCAGCACAACAATGATTGGGCAGGCTTTTTCCAAGCTGTGGAGGACATTACTGCGCTTGCGCCCGCTGCAAGGCAGGCGCTGATGCAAAGGTTAAGTCAGCAACAAGAAACAACCCAGGCTGATCACGATTACCCCGAACAAATTCAGTGCTAAGCCTTCGCGCGCCATGGTGCGAACGCTGAAACGGCCGGTTGAAAAGGTGATGACGTTGGGTGGGGTTGCGACCGGCAGCATGAATGCACATGAGGCGCTGAGTGCGGCAGGTACCATGAACAGTTTTGGATCAGTGCCGGCACCCATAGCCGCGGCGGCGAGAATAGGCATAAGTAGCGTGGTGGTGGCGGTATTGCTGGTGACTTCAGTGAGAAAGGTGACGCTGAAACAAATGATGCCAATCATTACCAGTAAGTGAAGGGTGGATAGCTGCTCAAGGTTTTGACCAATACTGGTGCTGAGCCCAGAATTCATAAATGCGCTGGCTATCGAAATTCCAGCCCCAAATAGAATCAGCATCCCCCAGGGTATTTTATTGGCGGTTTCCCAATCTAGTAGCTTGTCACCTTCGCCATTGGGTATTAGGAACAGTGCGATCACACCTAAAAAGCCAACAATCGCATCATTGGTATACGGGACCTGTAGCCAAGTACTCCATCCTCCAAATGGTTCAGAACGTGTTATCCAGCAAAATGCAGTGCCCGCGAATACTATGAACACACGTCGTTCAGATGTACGCCATTCTCCCACGCTGGGAAGCACCACATGGCCCTCATGTGTGAGCTTGCGCGTGATCCAAAACCCGGCGATCGGGAGTAAAACAACAACGATGGGTATGGCCCAACTCATCCAGGTTGAAAAGGCGATAGTGGCGCCGGTAACTTGTTCGTAAACACCCATAAAGACCACATTGGGAGGAGTGCCAATGGGTGTGCCCATACCGCCGATGGACGCGCCATATGCAATGCCTAACAACAGTGGGGTAGAAAGCATCGGGTCGTCTGAACTGTCTATCACAGCAATAGCAACCGGCAGAAGCATGAGTACAGTTGCCGTATTCGATATCCACATACTCAAAACAGCACTGGCTGACATGAAGCCAAACACTAAGCGCCTGGAACTACTCCCACCAAACAAGCGTACCATGGCCAAGGCGATGCGGCGGTGTGCACCACTTTTTTCCAGGGCCGTGGCTAACAAAAAGCCAGCCATCAGTAGAAGTACCAGCGGATGGCCGTAGGCAGCTCCAAGTTCCTTGGGTGTAAGGACCCCAAACATGGGCAGTAGCGCGAGTGGGATTAACGAGGTAGCCGGAATCGGAATCGGCTCGAACATCCACCATATGATGACCCAGGAAGTGATGCCTAAGGTGAGGCAAGCCTGGCTGCTGCCCCCACCTGAAAACCACATGAGGCTGCCGGCTAGAAGTGCGACAATGGGCCCTAGTAGCAGGGACATTGTTTTTGGCTCTGCTAATTTTTGCAATGAACTAACTGGAATGAAGTTCGCCTCGGGTTATCAGCATACTTGGGGTCCATCGAGATTAACTGACATGGCAAATAGTTTCTATTGGTATGACCTCGAAACCACTGGCATTCAATCAAAGTGGGATCGCATTGTGCAATTTGCAGGGCTGCGCACCGATGAAGATTTGAATCCTCTCGGGGATGAATATTGTACCTACGTACGAGTCCCAGATGATGTGCTGCCGAACCCGGATGCCAGCCTAGTCACCGGCATTACGCCACAGCTCGCTGCGGCTAAAGGTATTTCTGAAACCTCTGCGTTAATAGAAATTAATCGATTGTTTTCGCAGCCTGGAACATGTGTTGTTGGCTATAACAGTTTGCGCTTTGATGACGAGTTCATGCGTTATGGCCTGTATCGTAATTTGATGGACCCTTACGCACGTGAGTGGCAACAAGGAAATTCGCGCTGGGACTTGTTGGACTTGGTGCGAGCAACGGGTGGGCTGCGGCGCGATGGTATCGAGTGGCCATACGATGAAAATGAGCTACCTGTTTACAAGCTAGAAGAGCTGACCAAGGCCAATCGTATTGAGCACGGACAAGCGCATGACGCCATGTCTGATGTGCGTGCCACGGTGTCTATGGCGAGATTGATTAAGAAACACCAACCAAAACTATTTGAATACTACTTTAAGCTAAGGCAAAAAAAGCAGGTGCGCGCGTTACTTGAACCCTATGGCGCACAAATGTGTGTTCATGTTTCTGGTATGTACCCGCGGCAGCGTTTTGGAGTAGCCCCCATCGTTTCTCTGACGCGACATCCTACCAATGGCAATAGTATTGTGGTGGTAGATTTGGCGGAAGATATTGAACCGATACTGCAGGGTACGAGCGAAGAAATTGCCGATAAACTCTTCACCATGGGTGCGGAGAATAGGCCTCCGCTTAAAGAAATAAGAATTAATCGTTGCCCGTTTGTTGCGCCGATCGAAGTGTTGAACGAGGAGAATCAACATCGTTTGAATATCGATCTCAATTTAGCCAAGCAACGTGCTCGCCAACTGCGCCAGCCTGGAATTGCTGAAAAGGTCGCCCGTGTGTACATGCAAGGTCGGCCAGAAGCTGCTATCGACGCCGATACCGCACTGTATGAAGGGTTTCTACAGCAAGAGGACCGCTCGCGATGTCTACATCTTCATGACGAGCTAAAGAAAGGCCGTTGGCAAGATCTAGATTTCGATGATAAGCGTCTCGCACCACTGGCCGATCGAATGAAGGCGCGGTCTTTCAGCAGCTTGTTAGATCCACAAGAAATTGTTGCCTGGCGAGAATTTGTGATCGCAAAGCTGCACGGCGAAGGCGATTGGATGAACCTAGCAAGCTATGATGCTCGATTAGCGCAGTTGATGGTTGATCCGAACTTGTCCGCGGAGAAATATGCGGTACTTGAGCAACTGACAGAGCATGGGCTGGATCTACGCAGCCGATATCAAATATGACAGCTTGTGTAAGCTTTGAACAGGTGACTAAGAAGTATGCTGCCCACACTGTATTTGAAAACCTGACGGTACAGTGCCCATTCCAGCAAACTACCGCTATCGTTGGTGCGAGTGGTAGTGGGAAAACTACCGTGTTGCAGTTAGTTAATGGTGTTCTACGCGCGGATGGTGGCTTGGTAAAAGTGTTTGGCGATCCGGTACCGCTGCAAAGCATAGAGCAGTTTCGTCGAAAAATAGGCTATGCAGTGCAGTCAGCGGGATTGTTTCCTCATTTGACCGCCTTTGAGAATGTAACCCTAGTAGCCCGCTTGGAGGGTTGGGAACACAGTGCTATGCAGAACCGTTTCGCTGAATTATTAGACGAAATGGACCTGCCAATGGAGGTGGCCCAGCGGCTGCCTAGAGAACTGTCTGGCGGGCAGCAGCAGCGTTTGGGGCTGTGTCGTGCCTTCATGTTGAAACCTAAGCTGTTACTGCTAGACGAACCTTTTTCTGCCATTGATCCCATCACCAGGACAGAACTGTACACACAATTTCAAAAGATGCAGAAGCATGAGGGTGTGAGTAGCTTGTTAGTGACTCACGATTTGCGCGAGGCCAGGCGGTTGTCAGACTACTTGGTAATTCTGCATGCGGGGCGGTTGCAGCAGTGTGGTGCGACCGCCGAAGTGCTGGATAATCCAGGCAACGACTATGTGAGTGCGCTGGTGGAAAGCCAGCTTATATGAAGGCGCTGGTGAGAACGACTCTGTTAGTGCTCATGTTGGGCTCTTCTAGTGCAGCCATCGCTGCTACTGAAACGATCAGTGTGGGTAGCAAAAATTTTAACGAAAACTATGTGTTGGCGGAAATTATTGCGCAGCTATTTGAAGCAAGAGGGTTTGAAGTAGATCGTCGCTTTGGTCTAGGGGGCACGCTGATATGTTATGAAGCGTTGAAGAAAGGTGATATTGACCTCTATGTCGAATACTCAGGTACGCTTAGTCAAGCTATATTGAAACTGTCAGGCCAGCCTAGCAAAGCTGTATTAAACCAGCTATTGGCGGCGGAACATCTACAGCTTTTGGATGATTTTGGTTTCAATAACACTTATGCGATTGTGGTGCGCGAAGAAGATGCCTTGGCTCGTGATCTGAATTCTATTGGTGATCTTGCAGGCGTTGATGATCTTCCGATGAAGTTTAGCCAT
Organism: Gammaproteobacteria bacterium; assembly: GCA_003230835.1. Taxonomy (GTDB): domain Bacteria; phylum Pseudomonadota; class Gammaproteobacteria; order Pseudomonadales; family Azotimanducaceae; genus UBA4421. The sequence goes on along the minus strand of QIGT01000527.1, from coordinate 17,543 downwards.
GAATTTTTAGAGCGCCAGGACGGATGGCCTGGTCTTGCGCAGTCTTATGGTTTGCAGCAACAAGTAACCGGTATAGAACATGGGTTGGCCTACCAGGCGATTAGCGATGGCGCCGTGGGAGTGACCGATGCCTATAGCACTGATGGTGAGTTGGTGAGGTATAAGCTGCGGATACTGCAAGATGACCTTAAGTATTTTCCGGAATATTTCGCCGCACCGTTGGTATCGCGCGACCTGCCGGTGGCGGCTTTGAACGTTCTGGCAGAGCTTGCCAACACAATTACTAATGAGCAAATGCAGGCATTAAATGCACAGGTTGTCTTCGGTGGGAAGAATTTTGCACAGGTTGCTAGCGGTTTTTTGGCATCACGTAAATTAGCGGCGGTGTCGGAACACTCGTCCCACAGTATTTGGCCAAACCTTATTCGTAATACCTTGCGCCATTTGCAGTTGACCGGCATAGCGCTGGGGCTGGCCATTGTATTTGGCTTAGCGTTGAGTTTGTTTGTGTATAGATTTGAAAAAACCGCGAATGGGGTTATCTACTTTTGCGGGCTCCTACAGACCATCCCATCTATTGCTTTACTGGCTTTGATGATTCCACTTTTTGGTATAGGCATGCTACCGGCCGTGGTTGCCTTATTTCTTTACTCACTCTTACCCATATTGAGAAACGCGATCACCGCGCTAAGAGAAATCGAGCCCACCTTGATCAGGGTGGCGGTGGCCTTAGGGTTGTCTCAGAAAGAAAGACTCCGGTATGTTTTGGTACCGCTGGCATTGCCTCAGATATTTGCCGGTGTCCGCACAGCGGCAGTCATTAGTATAGGCACTGCGACCTTGGCTGCGTTTATAGGGGCTGGGGGCTTGGGTGATCCCATCGTTGTTGGGCTAGCATTGGGTGATGTGGAGATGATACTACAAGGGGCGATACCCGCTGCGATACTGGCGATTGTAACCGAAATGTTTTTTGGGCTTTTGCAAAACAAATTGTCGGGTCGCCGTTAAGCGCGAGGATGCTCCAACAAAAGATACTGATCGAAACTAGAGCGGGCTGGGTCGAAATCGATGTCGGCAGGTGGATCATCCACCAATGCAACATGCCAATTGTTGTCTCCGCTAATGTGTTCTGCCGGATACAACATTTCGTGCCACGGGTATTCTTCACTTGCCATGTAGTGTTCAGGACGTTCGGAAAAGAAAGCGATAAACTGCTTGGATTGCAATTTTTCTATAAAGCCCGGTGGCGCACCAAACTTTTTTGCGATGGCGAGTTGGGTATTGTTTTCTTCGCTACTCTGGATCACTAGCCGATACATTGTACCGTCAGATCGCAACAGCAAGTATCCATACGGGTCGCTCACCATGAAGTATTCGACGATATTATGTTGTTTTAGAATGCGGAAAAATTGGTTGGAAATGCTTTGATCTATTAGAAATAGCGGTGGGTTGATGGCTAAGTTAGATGACAAGCGTGCACTATATTGTTGAAAAAACTCAGTTTGCATCTGTTCGATGAGCGGTACCAGGGTATTGAATCCACTCAGTTCAGCCTTGGGTAAGTAGCGATCGATTAACCCATCATTAAAAGCCCGGACGGCGGTGGTTTCGTCTGCAACCCCGGTGAGTAGAACTTTTTTGATATCTTTGTTACGAACCGCCGCACAGAGGTCGATGCCGTTCAAACTAGGCATAGCATAGTCAACGAACAATACAGATATGCGTTTGAAACGTTGTATTTGAGTAATTTCGCGTTCCAAGGCGCTGAGATTCAGGTGGATGATTGGGTTGCTGGCCTGGCTGCCATCCATGGTGAAGCATCGATCAACCAACGGCGGTAGCTCATCGGGTTTGTTAATGGCGGCTAGCGCTTCTTGTGGTGAATAAAAGCTGATGTATGCACTTTCGGCAGGTAACCCCAGCTCAATACTGCGCAGAAAGGCTTCGTTGTCATCAATAAAACAGGTCGTTGTGGGGTGATAGTATGGCGGTATGGTGGTGTTCATATTAACTCAGTAGCTCAACTAGTGCGGCTTTCTTCTCTGCCGGTAAGCGGCGATAAGCATGCAGAATTTTTTCTTCTTCAGTGCTGAGTGTCCTGCCGAATAGTGACTCAATATGTTCGTGCATTGGGGGTGCTACTGATGCGCCTTGGCTAGCAGCGCTGATTCCGCTGAAGGATTGCTCCAGTCGAGTTACAATTTCTGAATTCTGGCTACGTCGATAATAAGTCGCCGCATCCGCGATTTGATTGCGAAGTTGTAGGGGAAGTCGTACCACAAATTTGTAAGGTTTTTGCTTTGGGTCCATATCTACATCGCCCGTCGACACCCGACGACCCTACCTATGTATGCTACGCCAAGCAATGATGGCATTTTGATATCAAATTTTTAGGATGACCAGATTGATGTTGTGGATAGGCAATTTCTGGACAGAAACGAATAAAGGGAGAGTTTAGTGCAACCACTTGAGCGCGATAATATTCGGCTTGCCGCTACGGTGATGTTAGTGCGTGATGCACCTCAAGGTCTTGAAGTGTATATGGTACAACGACCTGGAAATGGGGCGTTTCCAGACTTGCATGTGTTTCCGGGTGGTAAGGTTGATGCAGACGATTTTGCCCCGGGTATTTGTTTTGGCATCGATGATGCTGAAGCAAATCGACGGCTGGGCATTAGCGTCGGGGGGGTGCGTTATTGGGTTGCTGTGGCGCGTGAGTGTTTTGAGGAGTGTGGTGTGCTTATGCTTCGTCGAGATAATGCCACTGTAGATTTCAGTAACGTGGAACACCGACAAAAATTTTCCGCGCTACGTAAGTCACTACTGGCGGGTGACATTAGCTTTGTACAAATGTGTCATCAACAAAACCTCACTGTAGCCTGTGACTTGCTCGGCTATTTTAGCCACTGGATCACACCACCAAGCGCGCCTCGTCGCTTTGATACGCGTTTTTTTCTTGCTGGAATGCCTGCGACACAGCGCACCCTGGCAGACACGCAGGAAACGGCAGATGACCAGTGGGAGCGCCCAGCAGAAGCGTTGGCATCTTATCGTCGCGGCGACTGGCAAATGATTGATCCAACTTTGCGTAGCTTAGAAACACTTAGCCAATATTCGACAGTGGCCGAAGCATTGGCAGGGGTGCATAAAGGCGACCATCTTATGCCGCATACTCGTGAGCTAGAATCTCAAGGTATGCAACCGCTACGCTGATATGATCCGTATAACAAATTTAGCCAAAGGATTTACCGACGGAAACCAGTCTATAGATGTGCTCAGGGACGTTAGCGTAGAAGTGCCTAGCGGTTCGTCACTTGCCATCACTGGTTCTAGCGGTTCAGGCAAGTCTACTTTGCTAAATGTCATGGCGGGTATTATTGAGAGTGACAGCGGCGAGGTTGAATTAACAGCCGCAGGCCAGAAATACAACTTGCACCAGCTCAATGAATCTCAGCGTACAAAATTTAGACGCCAACATATTGGCTATGTTCACCAGTTCTATAATCTTATACCTACGCTGACTGTGTTAGAAAATGTGTTGCTTCCTGCAGAGCTGAATAAGCGCAAAGACCTGTTTCAACATGGCGCTCGACTGTTAGAGGACTTTGGTTTAGCAGACAAGTTCGATAAATTCCCTCGCATCCTTTCTGGCGGTGAACAACAACGAGTGGCTGTGGCCAGAGCACTGTTGTTGAAGCCAGCTGTAATTCTAGCCGACGAACCCACGGGTAACCTTGATCAAGCCAATACTCAGCTTGTCGCTGATCTTCTATTTGCCATGGCAAAAGATTTTAAAGTGAGCCTAGTGGTGGCCACGCATAGCGAAGATGTGGCAGCACGCGCTGGGCATAGGCTACATCTTGGTGAAGTTTGAAATGGGCGGCGGCCCCCAAAATGGTGAGAAAAAAGCGGCAAGAAAAAGTGGTGAGAGAAGGTGATCTCTAAAGCACTTTGGCGCTTTTTCATCGCTACGCCTTGGTCTACTGCCATGACGATTTTTGGCCTTGCGTTGGGTGTTGCGTCAATTGTTAGCGTACACCTGATCAGTAGAACCGTGGCAGATCAACTGGATAAGCTGGTAGCGTACGAATTGTCTGGCTATAGCTATTTTCTTCATCGCGACAAGCTGTTGGCTAAAGACTACTTCGAGTTCCGCCAACATTGGAGGAATGGTCGCTATCCGGGCATTGAGGCTATGGCACCTTTTGTGGACGAACGCACCTTGGTTGACAACGTCCCGGTTCGTATCCTGGGGGTTGATTTGTTGCTTCAATCTTCTAGGCAAGAAATTTCTACGCAGAATCTTGCAGATGAGGAGAGACGCAGTAGCACATTGCTTGAAGAGGTTTGGGTTGATGAGTCTCTGCGGGAAAAATACAGTCATCGTCTGGCTGGGGTAATTGAGGCGCCACAGGGGACAATTGTTAGCGATATTGGTGTTGCGCAAGAGCTTCTGGGTTGGCAACAAGACCGACTTTCGTATATCGGTGTTCGTTATCGCGATCCCACCAAAGCCATTAAAGATTTGGCCGAGCACCTATTGCCAGGGATTAGTGCGGGTATGCCGGTGTTTAAGCCGCCGCAGATTGTAGGATGGCAAGTGAAATCTTTGGCAGATCAGCACCCGGCGAATCAGTTCGGTAAATCTGTCCTATTTAACGTCAGCGCTTTGGGCATGCTGGCTCTATTGGTGGCTTGGTTCTTGATCTATCAAGTCGCCGTGGCTTGGTTGCGTCGACTTTGGCCCGTATTCCAACGCTTGCATGTGCTGGGTGTCGAGCACACTGTTTTACGCAACCGATTCCTGGTCATGATGATGGGCTTTGGGATGGTATCTGGTGTTAGTGGGCTGTTCCTTGGCCAATTTCTCGCCGAACAAATTTACACCATTGTTGTTCCCCAGGCACCACCAAGCTTGCCGATTGATTTCTGGGTTGTGATCAAGAGCTTAGGTACCTCTTGGCTGGTGTGTTCTATAGGTGGGTGGTGGGCCTATGTACAGAATACGCGCTCAAACGATGGTCTTTCAAGAACCACGTATATCTTGTTTGGAATGATCGGAATGGCTGTATTTTTCTTTGGTGTATTGGTAGAGGCCAGTGGTTTGGTGGGTGCCTTTGTGAGTATTGGTGTGCTCAGCTTGTTTGCGGCGTCTAGCGTCTCACCACTATTGCATACACTGCGAAGGCAAGCGCGCCGCATAAGAGGCTCGTGGCTTGTTCGCTTAGGCTTGCGCGAGGTGATTTGGTTTCCGCGAGATTTGGCGGTTGCTTTGGCAGGTTTGTCTTTGGCCGTTGCGACGGCTATTGGTGTAGGTCTAATGGTAGATAGTTTCCGCGGAGACTTTGATCGCATGTTGGAACGGCGCCTAGCCTATGATTGGAGTGTGGTTGGGACTGCGCCAGATCTCTTAAAATTTAAAGCCGCTGTAGAAGGGGCATCGCAGTTGCAACGCATACAAACGTATGCAAAAAACCAGATGCGAATCCAAGGGATTCCGCTGGAGGTGAACGTCACCCGCTTAGACCGCTATGAGGCGCGTCGATATGGGATAAGTCGTTCACTACAGGCGAACGAGGTCTTGGTGGGCGAGCAGGCTGCGCGGTTATTACATCTTCAAATCGGCGATCAACTGAACCTGGCAAGTAACGCCTACATTGTGGCGGGCATCTTTGCGAGCTTTGGTGATTTATTGCCCCGCGTGGTGGTGCAGGAGATTGTAGGTGACGCCAACACGGTTGCCGTGAGCATGCCTGACACCATTAATTTTAATCTGGTACAGAGTAACAGTGACGATGCGGCGGCTTGGGTAGAGGGTCTGCGGGTTGAGTTCCCCTATTTGGAAATTCACTCGCAACAATCCACACGCAAAATGGCGCTAGAGACGTTTGATCGGACCTTTGCTATTACCTCAGTACTGATCGCCATAGCCATTATGGTGGCGGGTATTGGTCTGTACATCGCGATAACTGCACTCAGGCTAAACCAGACCGTGAGCGCTAAGCTGTTATCTACCATGGGTGTGAATCGCTGGGAAAACCTGGGTGTCGATTTGGCTCGCGGGTTTGGCATTGGGTTGTGTGCCATTTTGATAGCACTACCCTTAGGGTGGGGGCTGGGTTGGATACTGTGCCATGTCGTTAATCCCCGTGCGTTTGGGTGGACGGTGACTATGCAGTTATCGCCTTGGCCGATTCTGGGGCCGGTAATGTGGGGTTTGTGGTTTGTTAAGGGTAGGTCGGCAGGAGGAAGGTGTTGTTGGCGGTTAAATTAGACAGCTTACTGCCATTCATCTTATTGCTAGGCGCCATAGTAGTAGGGGTTGGTGGGTGCACCAAGGCGCCACCCGTTGAAGGCATTACGTTGCAAGGCTTGCGCGCAAATACGCCTGTGGGTGGTTTGGGGGCGGATAACAATGACACGCGTGGGTTTGCTGTCGCTAGTGATGTAATCGCCTTTCAATTTCCACAAGATCACGGACCTCATCCGCAATTTCGAAGCGAGTGGTGGTATCTCACGTCGGTACTACACAGCAGCCAAGGACAAGACTATGGCGCACAGTTCACGTTGTTTCGACAAGCTCTGGCGCCTGCTCCTACAGGGCCGAGTCTGTGGCAGAGTGGCCAGGTCTATCTGGCACATTTGGCGGTCAGCGACGTGGCGCAACAGCGCCACCTCCACGCCATGCGCTTGGCTCGTGGCCATCCGCACAGTGCTGGTGTTGGGGTTGAACCTCATTTCAAAGCGTTCATCGAAGACTGGAGTTTGGAACAAACTCGGCAAGCGCCGTGGCAATTGCAGTTAAAGGGTGGCGATTTGTCCTTTGGCGTCGATCTGCAGCTGACTCAAACTAAGCGATTAATTCGTCAAGGCGAGCAGGGGTTATCCCGCAAAGGTCCACTTCAAGCCAGCTATTATTATTCAATGCCTCGAATGCGCACCGAGGGCCAGTTACAAATCGAAGGTGAGGTGATAGACGTTGCGGGTTGGACCTGGTTTGATCGTGAATGGAGCACCTCGGTTTTGGGTGACCATCTACAGGGGTGGGATTGGTTTGCGTTGCAGCTTGACGATGGTCGTGATTTGATGGTTTATCGGCTTCGCCGTGAGGATGGCCGACGCGACAGCTACGACCACGGGGTGATTGTAGAGGGCGAGCGTCAGACTCATTTTGGCGTAGAAGATTTTGAGTTGACCCCGACCCGATACTGGCAAGATAGCAACAACATAGCCTGGCCAACGGCGTGGAGACTAGATCTGAGGGGGCAGCTTGCGCAACAGACATTGCAAATTGAAGCTATGTTTGACGATCAATTATTCGATGAGGGGTTGGTATACTGGGAAGGGATTGTCTCGGTAAACGCAGCAGGCGAACGGGTTGGTCAAGGATATATGGAACTCACCGGCTATCGTTAATCAACGTAACCGCAAAGAGATTGCGAATTGAAAAAAAGACAGAACTCGAAACTAGATTGGCAACTTGTCGAATCGAGCTACGAAGCGGACGCTGGTCTTATCTTATTTGAAAAGCGCATCGATCGATTGCGTAATCCGCGCAATCAAAAAATTTTTGACCGCTTGGTTTTAGAGTCGGTTGACTGGGTCAATATTGTGGCCCTGGACAACCACGATCGCTCAGTAATGATTCGTCAGTTTCGTTTTGGGGTCGGTTATACCACTTTGGAAACGCCTGGCGGCATGGTTGACCCAGGTGAGAATTCCCGCACGGCGGCAGCTCGAGAGTTGCTCGAAGAAACTGGGTATGCCTCCGATCATTGGACCTATTTAGGTGCAGTAGAGCCAAACCCAGCCATCCACAATAATTTGTGCCATCACTGGCTGGCCCGGGATGTGCGAAAAATCCAAGACCAGGATTTGGGTGAGGGCGAATTAATCAGTGTTGAGCTAATGGAAAAATCTGCCGTAATAGCAGCTGTACAGTCGGGAGAATTGAAGCATGCCTTGGCACTTTCGGCTTTGTCTCGGGTGTTTGCGCTCTGGCCGACCCCGCATGCGGTTGAATGGACATCTGATGCCAAATCAACACTTTACGCATCGCTAGAAAATTGTTCAAATAGGCGAGACTAAGCGCGAAGAAACTTATTTAAGCAGTCTATGAGTGAAAGCCTGAACCCTCGGGAGTCGTTTGCCAAGCTAATGAATCGGCCAGCCAGTGATTGTCATACAGCCCGTTTGTTGCTGGTTGATGACAAGCCAGAGCTGCTGACTTCGTTGCACCACCTGGTAACACTCTACGGATACGATGCAGAACAAGCGCTGGGTGGCGAAGCTGCCCTGCGGGCGCTGGAAAATAATGACTATGATGTCGTCCTGCTGGATCTCATCATGCCTGGTGTCAGCGGCCACGATATTCTGGATCACATCGCACGCGAGAAGCTCTCCTGCAAGGTGATTGTCGTCAGTGGTGACTCCAGTTTCAGTGGGGTCAAGCATGCGTTACACTGTGGCGCCTTCGATTTCGTCAAGAAACCTTACGAAGCTGCCGAGTTGATTGCGACCATGGAAACCGCCCTGCGTCAGGTCAAACTTGAGAAGCAAAACGATTTCATGGAAGGGCAGCTGAAAGAATCGGAAGAGTTACACCGGTTTATCGTCAACGCCTCACCAGATGTCGTCTACATGCTAGATCGCAATGGTTGCTTTAGCTTTCTGAATGATCGCATCGGGCCGCTATTGGGGTTCCAGAAGGCAGAGTTACTCGGCTGCCATTTTTCTGAGTTGGTTGACGAAGTGGATGTTGAAGCGGTTAATCATCTTTTTAATGAACGCCGTACTGGCACTCGTGCCGTGAGCAATGTTGAAGTTCGATTGAAGAGCAAACACAAGGATCGAAGAGCGAATCCTGCTCGCACTCAATCTGTATGGTTCGAGCTTACCGCCATGGGGATTTACTCGGACAATAATGAACGAACTCGCGAAAATTTTGTGGGTACCTATGGCACCGCGCGTGACATCAGCGAGCGAAAAGAGGCGGAAGAGGTTATCAATTTTCAGGCGTACCACGACCTGCTGACCCATTTGCCTAATCGCGCCTTATTGAAAGACCGTCTGGATTTGGCTATTGCGCATGCACAAAGGAACAAGCGCAAGCTGGCCACGATGTTCCTCGATCTAGATCGTTTCAAATTGGTGAATGACACGCTGGGCCACAGCATGGGCGATCGATTATTGAAGGCGGTCGCGAAACGTTTACAAAGCTGTTTGCGTCAAGGTGATACCTTGTCAAGGCATGGGGGAGATGAGTTTACCTTGCTGCTGCCTGAAATTCGTACCCGCGATGATGTGGTGGTGATATCCGAGAAAATTCTAGATCGGCTAAACGAACCGTTTGTCATTGATAGCCATGAATTGTTTGTTGGCGCCAGCATTGGTATTGCGATGTACCCTGAGGCAGGTACTACCGGTGAAGTGCTGATACAAAATGCCGATATCGCCATGTATCACGTCAAAGGTCGGGGGAAAAATGGTTATCAATTTTTCTCTGAGGAGATGAACCACCAATTTTTCAGCCGCTTGAGTTTGGAACGAGAAATTCGCAATGGCATCACCCAAAACGAATTTGAAGTTCACTACCAGCCCCAAGTCTCCTTGCAGTCTGGTGATATCACCGGGGTTGAAGCCTTGGTGCGATGGCGTCACCCCAGTCGTGGCTTGGTTGAGCCGCGCGAGTTTTTACCCTTAGCGGAAGAAACGGGTCTGATTCGGCAAATCGATGAGCTTGTACAAAAACAAGCCTTCCAGGATGTTGCTTCATGGCACCAAGCAGGGCTAGGCAAAATTCAACTTTCAGTGAACTTGACTGCCACTCAGATAGAGCAAGATGGCTTTGTAGAGTGCTTTGTTCAGTCTTTGAGCGCATCGGGCTTAGCACCGAAATTTGTGAAGTTAGAAATTACCGAAAATACCTTGATGCAAGATTTAGAAATTATCATTCCCAAGTTAAAGGAAGTGCGCGAATTGGGTGTGCGTATTGCCATTGACGATTTTGGTACGGGTTATTCGTCCCTGTCATATTTACAACAATTTCCTATCAACACGCTAAAAATTGACCGTAGTTTTGTTTGTGAAATTAGGGCTGAACAAGGTGGTGCCAGCATTGTAGATGCCATAGTAGCTATGGCGCGCGGGTTGCACCTAGACCTGATTGCAGAAGGAGTTGAAAACCGAACTCAGTTGAAATATTTGCAAGCGCAAGGTTGCGAAGAAGTCCAAGGCTTCATTTTTTCACCGGCGGTTCCGGCGAGCGATTTAATTGAATTGTTGAAGAAAAATTCCTTTCGGCAAGTCTTGGAAGGTTTGCCTGTGTTCGCTGCAGCACGCGCTTAACCACCCTCTCTCCCCCCACACCGTATAGGGTACAGGGTATAGTGTGATGCCCAAAGGGCGTGGGTTTTCCCCCCTAATTGACATATAGTTCGCGGTCCTCTGGCTTGGCCTATATTTGCGATGAAAGGTTTCACGACGCAGATTGTGCACAATGATCGTTTAGGCACTATTGAGCATGGCTCTGTGCATAAACCCATCCATACCTCGGTAGCTTACGGCTATGAGGACACGCGTGAGCTGGCAGCAGTGTTCCAGGGAAAGCAGTCTGGGCATACTTACAGCCGCCAAATAAACCCCACCGTAGATGCCTTAGAAGCCAAGGTTTCCAAAATGGAAAACGGCCTTAAAACTGTGTGTTTTGGTTCTGGTATGGCAGCCATTGGCACGGTGTTCTTCGCCTTGCTCCGGGCAGGCGATCATGTTGTCTCCAGTGCGTTCTTATTTGGCAATACCAACAGCTTGTTTAATTCTTTCGACTCCCAAGGCTTAGATATCAGCTTTGTTGATGCGACAAAGGTGGAGGCGGTTGCAAATGCCATCACCCCGAAAACCAAAATGGTTTTTGTGGAAACCATTGCTAACCCGCGCACCCAAGTGGCGGCCTTAAGTGAAATTGGTCAACTCTGTGCCGACCAAGGCTTAGTTTATATTGTCGATAACACCATGACTTCGCCGTATTTGTTTCAACCCACTCAGGTAAAGGCTAGCTTGGTGGTGAACAGCTTAACCAAATATATCGGTGGCCATGGCAATGCCTTAGGGGGCGCCATTACAGAAATGGGTCATTTCGATTGGCAGCGCTTCGAAAATATTTATCCGGACTATCAAAATGGTGATGCGCAAATGTGGGGTATCACACAAATTAAGAAGAAAGGTCTGCGCGATTTTGGTGCTTCGTTAGGACCGGAATCTGCACACCATATTTCGGTAGGTTCAGAAACCTTGGCGTTAAGGTTGGAAAGGCAATGCGCAAATGCGCAAAAACTGGCCGAGTACCTGTATCAACATGCACAGATTGGCCAAGTGTTTTATCCAGGTCTGGTAGATCATCCAGAACATGCACGTAGCTGTGATTTGTTCAGGCACCATGGTGGTGTTTTGAGCTTTGAGCTTGGAGATGATGTAGATTTGTGGGACTACATGGACAAGCTTAAGGTGGTCATCAGATCCACCAATCTAGGCGACAATCGCACCTTGGCTATTCCGGTGGCACATACCATTTACTACGAAATGGGTGCGCAGCGACGCAAGATTATGGGTATCAATGATTCTTTAATTCGGGTCTCCCTAGGCATCGAAGACGTTGATGATCTGATCGAGGATTTCAGGCAAGCGTTTAATTAATGCTCAGTGGAGGCAAGGTGGATAGGTTAGAAGGTAAGGTTGCAATCATCACTGGTGGTGCCGGGGGTATCGGTGCGGCTGTTGCTAAGTTGTTTGTGGCGGAAGGTGCACAGGTATTGCTGGCTGATATAGATGAACAGGCGCTCGCGCAGGTGTGTCGGGAAATTAACAGCAACAAGGTGAGTTATTCTGTAATGAATGTTACTTGCGCGCAGGACAACCTAGGCATGGTCGAAACAGCAACACAACGCTACGGTGGTGTAGATATCTTTGTGGCCAATGCAGGTATTGAAGGAGATGTTGCATCTATTTTGGACTATGACGAGGCCCGTTTTGATCAAGTCATGGCGGTGAATGTTAAGGGCCCGTTTTTAGGTTTAAAGGCAACAATACCCGCCCTGCAAAAGCGTGGTGGTGGCAGTATCATCATCACCTCGAGCATTGCGGGGGTGAAAGGTGGCGCGCGTGTAGCCCCTTACGTGACGAGCAAACACGCCGTAATTGGACTGATGAAATCTGCTGCGAAAGAGTTAGCGGGCGAAAAAATTCGGATAAACACGGTGAATCCTGCGCCGGTTGAAACGCGCATGATGCGTAGTTTAGAGCAAGGTATGGCGCCGGGAGCGCCGGCGCAGGCGAAAGCAAGCATCGAAGCTTCCATTCCTATGGGCCGTTACGCGCAACCTGACGATATTGCCAAAGTGATGTTGTTCTTGGCTAGCGATGACAGCGAATTTATTACCGGATCTGTATACATGGCCGACGGCGGGCTCACCGCTTAATAGAGGAAAAAAATGACAAAAGCAGTTTTAACTACCGATTTATCGTTACCCAACAAACGTTCCGGTAAAGTTAGAGACCTATACGACGTTACCCTGGCTGATGGTGAAGAGGCGTTGTTGATCGTGGCAACCGACAGGATCAGTGCCTTCGATGTGGTGTTATCCAATGGGCTTCCTGGCAAAGGTATTGTGCTCACCCAAATTTCGAAGTTTTGGTTTGATTATTTTTCTGCTGCACAGACGCCTCAGAAAATTGATCACCACCTAATCAGTACCGATGTTGCAGATGTGCCGGGTCTGTCAGCAGATGAGTGTAGTGTGCTGAAAAATCGGGTGATGTTGTGTAAGAAAACCGAAGTAGTGCCCATCGAGTGCATTGCGCGAGGCTACATTACTGGCAGTGGATGGAAAGACTATTTAGCCTCTGGCTCGGTGTGCGGCATAAAGCTTCCGGCCGGTCTACAGAACAGTGATCGACTCGCAGAACCTCTATTTACGCCATCGACGAAGGCTGTAGATGGCCACGATGAAAATATCAGTTTTGCTCAGGGTGCCTCGGTAGTAGGCGAAGAACTCATGCAATGGCTGGGTGAAATTACTTTGAGTTTGTATACCCATGCTCGTGACTATGCCGCACAACGCGGCATTATTCTTGCTGATACCAAATTTGAATTTGGTTTGGTGCCGGGTTCCGAGCAGCCATTGTTGATAGATGAAATTTTCACCCCAGACTCTTCTCGGTTTTGGCCAGCTAATGATTGGCAGCCTGGACGCGAACAAGCCAGTTTTGATAAACAAGTGGTGCGCAACTATTTGGAAACTGTGGTGCAGGCTGGTGAATGGGATAAAACGTCACCTGGTCCTGAATTACCCCAGGAAGTAGTGGAACGTAGCATTGCTCGATATTTGGAAGCCTACCGGTTGCTTACAGGCTCGCAATTGAGCCTGTAAGTGTCCACGTGGACTGGTCAACCTACAAGCTAATTTGTGACAGGCCAGATGTTTGGTCGCGGTGGATGCTTGAACAGTGTGCCGACTTGTTTGAGCAAATGGGTAAGCAGAGGTTGGCAACCAGCCTGCGCGCTAATATTGAAGGCAAAGATCCTTTGGTGACGCCAGGGGGTTTTAAACCTCGGCGCGAAGTTCAAATGTATCAACTTCATTGGAGTGCTGCTGATCGCAAAGAGGGCTTGGCGGTAATCGTTGCAGCTGTCGAGCAGCGAAGGTCAACATCAGCAACGGCTCAGCGTGGCTTGGGTGGTTTCGTGCAAGCCTGGCAAGAGTTTGCACAGTATCAGGCAGAAAGCCCGGAATGATATGCGCTTGGCTGTAAAGGTGCTTTTTTGCAAAAACTATTGATTGCTAACCGCGGTGCGATCGCGCGTCGAATTATTCGTGCTTGCGCAGATGAAGGGATTCGCAGTGTGGCCGTTTATTCTGACGCCGATGCTCAAGCGCCGTATCTCGAGGAGGCGGATGAAGCTTTTGCCTTAGATGGTGTGAGTCCGGTTGATACTTATCTCAACCAAAGTGCTCTGTTGAATATTGCTCGTCAATGCAAGGCAGATAGCGTTCACCCGGGTTATGGTTTTCTTGCAGAGAATGCAGTGTTTGCACAAGCTGTTGTAGAGCAAGAAATGGTATTTGTTGGGCCTGATCCTGCTTGGTTAGAGATTATGGGCAACAAGGTAACCGCTCGAAAGCTGATGCAAGAAAATGGCTATCCAACCTTTCCCGGTAGTGAGCTATTGCAAGATATAGACTCGGCCATAGCCGTGGCGCGAGACATCGGCTATCCGATTTTAGTCAAGCCAAGTGGTGGCGGCGGTGGTATGGGCATGGAACTAGTGGCTAAAGAAAGCGATCTAGGCCATGCCATAGGGCGGGCGAGGGCTATCGCACGAAATGCCTTTGCTGATGCTGGCGTGTACTTGGAAAAGTGGATTGCCGAGCCACGGCACATTGAATATCAAATATTAGGAGATGGGCGCGGTAACGCCGTACATGCCTTTGAACGCGAGTGCTCTGTACAGCGACGTAATCAAAAACTAATTGAGGAGAGCCCTGCGCCGGGTATTGATAGGGATGTTCTTTTACATAGAGCGCAACAAGCCGCCGATGTGTGTGCGAGCATTGGTTATAACAATGTCGGTACTGTCGAAACATTGCTCGCGGGGGACGGTAGCTTCGGTTTCTTGGAGATGAATACCCGTATCCAAGTGGAACATGGGGTAACCGAGGCTGTCACTGGTTTAGATTTGGTGCGGCAACAACTGAGTTTAGCGCGAGGTGGCCAACTACCTGAGCAAATTAGTGCGAGCGGGTTTGCTATTGAAGCGAGGATTTATGCTGAAGACTCGATAACCCTGTTGCCCTCTACCGGACGACTAACCGTATTTCGGCTGCCTAACTTGTTCGGAGTTCGTGTTGAAACAGGCTACCAAGAAGGCCAAATCATCACGCCTTATTATGATGCGATGTTAGCTAAGGTAATTGCTTACGCAGATACCAGAGAGAAAGCCATTGGGCGTCTGTTGATTGCGCTAAAAGCTTTTGAGATTCAAGGTCTGCGAACCAATCAAGCATTGTTACAGCGTGTCCTGCAGGACGGTGATTTCCTCGCGGGACGTGTGCATACGGGTCTTATAAATCGAGTATTAGGGGTTTCCTAGGAGAAAGTTAAATGGCGCGACATGATGTGGGAGAGCGAAGTGACAGGTAATGTGTGGAAACTATTGTTTGAAGTGGGCGCGACGGTTGCTGCTGGGGATGTGATCATGATTTTGGAATCTATGAAAATGGAAATTCCCGTGGAAGCGCCTGTTTCGGGTGTATTGAGCGAAATTTTGGTGGCAACGCAAGAACAAGTGCAAGAGGAACAAGTTGTCGCCGTGATTGAAAATTGATGTGAGGTTGTGTTTAGGGTGGCAGTTCGAGTATGGGTAACCGCACAGTAAATGTTGTCCCTACACCCCATTCGCTGTTGACTAAAATCACTCCGGCGTGGCGATCTACTACTGTCTTAACAAAACGTAACCCTAAACCGGCACCACGATTACTCGCAATTTCGCGCTTTGCGGAGCGAAAGTAGGGCTCGAAAACTTTGTCGACTTCGTCTGCAGGAATTCCATGGCCATGGTCGATGAAGGTAATCTCGGCCGTCTGCCCAGCTGCCGTAAGCGAAATTTTGATGTGCGTGTCTGGGTTGCTGTATTTTATGGCGTTACCTAACAAATTCACAAACGTTCGCTCCAAAAGCTCGCCATTGCCCTGCATCCAGATCCCATCGTGATAGGCAGAATTCTCCAGCGCCTGTGGTTCAAGCAGTTCATGCAGTGTAATTTGGATGTTCTTTTCCTTGGCAAGGAAAAAAACGTGCTCTACAGCGTTGCGTAGAACCTGCTCTAGTTCCAGCTCGTACACTTCAAATTGACCGTGTAACTGGAGTCGCGAAAGTTGTAGAAACTGATCAGAAACAGACAGGCCTTTTTGCGTGTATCGAGTGATGTCTTCAAGCAACTTGGTTGTGGGTGTGTCGTGGCTACCTGGAATTTCTGTTTGCTCTGCTTGTTTGATCAGTGCCAGTACCGAGGTTAAGGGTGATCTAATGTCGTGTGATAGAAAGGCCAAGGCTTCTTCTCGCTGTGCCTGGGCTTGTCGAATCTCTACAAGATCGGACAGGGTCAGTACCCAGAATGGTGCATAAGGTGAGTCCTGGGCTGTGCCTAACGGTTCTGCCGCGACCAACACTGGGGTTTGGTTCGCTGTATGACCCTCAAAAACGACAGACTTCTTTTCCAGTACAACACTATGCTGGATTCCGTTCCAACTCAGCCCTAGTGGAGGTTGAATTTGAGCGAGGGTGGTTGAAATGTCGTTGTTTACCGGTGTCGCCAGGCTCAGTAGTTTCATGGCGGCTTCGTTGGCAAATTGAATTTCGCCAATTGCGGAAATGATGAGGGCGCCGTTGCTCATACGTCCTAGTCCTGCCAAACCTATTTCTCTGCCTTCCCTTACGCCTTTGGCGCGAGATTCTAGGCGTTCAATTTGAGCGGCAAGCCGTTCCCCCGGTAGGGTAATGGTGTCTTCTGAGGACGTTAAATTGTGCGTGATATCTTGAAATAGTGCCTGCTCTGCTCGACTAAGGGGTGTCTCGCGGACGGCCGAATACTGATTGGTTTCGGGGTTGGATAGAATACGTGTGCCAAGCAAATTTTCGAGGCGTTGTAGATGTGTGCCAACGTCTTGCGGAATGTTGGATGAAAAATTTCGTGCCTTCCAATTACGCTCTTCAAGGTCTATTCGGTCGAGTTCGTCTTCGATGAACGACCATGCTATGACGTGACGCCGCCAGCTCCAGATGGGGTAGATGATAGCCACGGCGATAATGGCGTTAGCGAGAGGTAAATAAAGCCAAATACTGCTTAGCAGTGAAATGGTCACC
Source organism: Gammaproteobacteria bacterium (assembly GCA_003230835.1). GTDB lineage: Bacteria > Pseudomonadota > Gammaproteobacteria > Pseudomonadales > Azotimanducaceae > UBA4421. The sequence goes on along the minus strand of QIGT01000527.1, from coordinate 626 downwards.
ACAATAGGTGTAAATGCGAGTACGAAAGTAGTAATGAGCATTTGTGTCGGTCGCAGTCGCGGTAACGATAAGCTGCACAAACTGACAAATAGAACACCCAATAAATTGAGAATCCACGCCGGTGGCGTGGTGATGATCGTGTTCAAAGTGAGCGCGCTGAGTACGTTCGCGTTAAATTCCACACCCGCCATAGGTCCCGCGTCACCGCCGGTGGGACTGGTAACCCAATCTCCCGCACCGATGGCGGTTAAGCCTACCAACACCACCTTATCTTGCAGTGCCTGGCTAAGTGCCTGATGGTCTTGCGCCGATTGCCGTAGCAATAAATTTGCAGGAATCTGCGGATAAGTGGAGGGAGGACCGGCGAAGGGTATTCGTATGTACTGGCACTTGGATAGGGACAGTAAGTTCTGTGGCTTCTCATCGTCCATATTACTTTGGCAACTTGGCATGTTCACCGCGCCGAGATGACGAGCAACTTCTACCATGAGGTGAGGCCAAAAGGCTTGTTGAACCCCTTGATACAGGTAGGTACCCCTAACAATAGCGTCGTCATCCATTTCCACATGCACGTGTCCCAACGAGTCTGCTTGCTCTAACAGGTCGGCGAAAGGCAACACTTCGAT
>QIGT01000056.1 GCA_003230835.1 Gammaproteobacteria bacterium | reverse complement strand
GATCTTCTGCGGTAATAAATCCGGTGGTAGATAGGCGAGATAAGGCTTCGCGCAGTGGATTAATTCCGGCTGCGTAGTGTTTGCTCAGATCGTTGAGGTTAAGACGCGCTCCGGGGACAAACCTGCCATAGACAATGTCATCTCGAACAGAGTCCGCAAGCTGGGAGGCCATGGTTCGTTTCTTCTTCTGTTCACCCGCCATTTTGTTGTTCTTCTATTTATCAGCAAATTATCTGTGGTTATCAGCAAATTATCTGGATCGAGTCACCGATCATCAGCCCTTACCACGGTTACATATCGAACCCAAAAAAATAATATGGTATTTTATCCGAATTGTATATCTTGGGCCGATGATATATGAGTATGCGGTTAGTCACTAACAGTTTCGTACCAATAGGGCTCAGAAAGATAAACACACGAAAACTTATGTACGTGTGCTGCCCCATCAAATTTGGAAAACTTGCCCATTAGCCGCAACCGCGTCTGCGGGATCGTGAGTCACTAATATTGTAGGTAGACTAGCTTTACGCAATCGTTCAAAAACCTGCAAACGTATTTCACTACGCAGGGCGGCATCGAGCTTGCTAAAGGGTTCATCCAGCAGCACCACTCGTGGTCTGGACAACAACAGCCGCATCAGAGCAACACGGGCAGCTTGGCCGCCGGACAAGGTCCCGGGGTCTCGGTCTGCATACCCCGCCAAGCCTATTTCTTGCAGGCTATGCATGACCAATTCTTGTTTATTGGTGTGCCCTTGCGGAATACCAAAACGCAGATTCTCACCCACCGACAAGTGCGGGAAAAGCATAGGGTCCTGGAACAACAACCCAGCTTTGCGCTGCTCTGCGGGTAGCTCACTGACGTCTTTGCCGTCAATCACTATACGTCCACTGGCCTGAAACGCCGAAGCGAGGAACCCTGCAATGTAGGCCAACAAAGAGGTTTTGCCCGAGCCAGACGGGCCCATTACCGTGAGAACTTCTCCAGCTTTAATCGTCCGGTTGATTTCAACTATGGTCTGTCCATTTAGCGTAATACATACGTCCTGCAACTCTAATATATGTTCGCGCACACCCACTTCAGCCTTCTTGCATCCCAATACGATTTTGCCAAAGTATTTTAGGCACAAATAACGCCACTAAGAAACCAAGCATGGGCAGCAGAGACTGCAACAACGCCCAAGTCGCAATAGTGCTACGACTGCCGCCGGACGCCAGAGCGATTGCTTCTGTGGTGACCGTAACAATTCTGCCTGCACCAAGTAGTTGCGTTGGAAGAAAGATGCTGACAGATATGGCAATACCCATCGCTGCTGCACTCAATGCTGGAGCAAGCAACAAGGGTATGCGGATTCGCCAAAACGTTTTGCTTGGAGATGCGCCTAATGTGGCAGAAAGCTGCGACCAGTGCGGATCGAGCCGACGATAAGCTTCTGATAAGACAAGAAACACATAAGGCACAACAAAAAGCAGGTGTCCAAAAATCACCAACAACAGATTGGGTTGCCAATAAAAAAATTCGGCAAAGATAACCATGCCAAATAGAAAAACAACCTGAGGTATCAGCAATGGTAAGTACAGCAACCACATAGCAGATGATTGTTTTCGACCGGAACGCTGCTCAAATTCCAGACTACCCACAACAAGCACCAAAGCGATGGTTGTGGAAACCGCAGCAATTATCAAGGTGTTAAACACCGGGGTGCTCATTCCTGGAATAGCATCCACCCAATGCTGAACAGTCCAACTCGCTGGCAAGGCATGGGGGAAACGCCAAGATAAGGAGAAACTGCTCAGCAGTAATGCCAGCATGCTGCCGCCAATGACAACAAGTGCCCCTGGCAACAGAGTCCTACCCAAAAAGAAAATAGCCCTGTCACCGCCAAGTCGATTGCCGCTGTGAACCCAAAGCCGGTAGAGTTTTGACACCAGCTTCTCGCCAAGCAACCAACTCGCCACCGCCAGCAAACTGACACCCAGTTGCAATAATGCAGCAGCAGCAGCCATAAAGCGCATAGACAAGTCAGGATCACCAAACCAGCCTAACAACCTAACACTTAACGTAGGAGGAAGTGTCGGACCCAATATCAACGCAACATCAACAGTTGCCGAGGCAAAAGCGATAACCGCAACAAGGGGTAAACGCATCAAGGGATAGAGTCCTGGCGCGACCGTTTTTAACCAAGCAACACTGGGCCTATAGCCTAAAGAGCGCGCCATGGAAACTCGCTGCACCGGGTTCAATTGGGGCAACACAGTAATGGCCACTAGCAACAAAAATGGAATTTCTTTAATCACCAGCCCAGCAATCATCGCCAGACCATAGCTGTCGTTGACAATAAGCAAATCAGCCGGCCTATCCCAGCCAGTGAGTTCGGGTGAAACCAGTCGCGCAATGAGTCCCGCTGGCGCTATCATAAAGACAAGTCCAAACGCAGCGGCAGCATGAGGAATAGCCAACAATGGCGAAACAAATCTGCGTACCCATCGATCCAGGCCCGTGGCACTGGCACTTGCCATAAACAAGAAAACAACAGCCAGCGCAATGGCCGGTGTGACAACACCTGCCAGCAGACTCAACAAGATACTACGAACAATTCCTGGCGCCGCGAATAAATCCCGCCAGTGCGCAAGGGTAAATTCATACCCGCCAATAGCTGGCATAAAACCAAACGCTGGAAGCAAAACCATGAGCAATCCAACGCCAATGGGAATAGCAAGCAGCAACAACATAACTGGAGAGGCCCATCGCAACATCGTCAGTTCGCCGTATACCTTTGCAGCCACGCCTGTTCAATGGCAGCCATCCAGGAGGGGTGTGGCTCCTGTAGTTTGCGGTTCAATTGTTCAACCCGCGGCGCTGCCGCGCCAAGCTCAAGCGCTAAAAACTTTTGCCTATCAGCTTTGTTCAGCTTATTCAAAGACAGTACCGTCATACTTCCCAGATGCGCAGGATCCTGTGCACGCAGTTGAGCAACGGGAGAGAGCAGGAAGTTTGCTACCACGGTTGCTGCTGCTTTGTTTGGCGAATTAAAAGCAATTGAAACGAAGCTAACGTTGCTGATGGTGCCACCATCAAGCACATAGCTGCGTGAACTGGCAGGTAATTCGCCACTGGCGATACCCAGCGCAGCCTCATGCGGATTAAAAGAAAACGCTAAAGCAATTTCTCGATCTAGTACCAACCGCCGCAGCTGCGCACCACTGGCAGGAAAGTAGCGGCCACGGCGCAATAACCAGGGGTGCAGTTCGTCGAGAAACTCCCACAAGGTAGCCGTAACCTGCTCAAAATGCGAAGCATTAACGGGTTGGTATAAAGCGGTCCTGTCGTCCAACAATTCCAATACAGCCTGCTTCAGAAACGTAGAGCCGAGAAAGTCTGGTGGTTTGGGATAGATAAACTCGCCAGGATTATCTTTTACCCAGGCCAATAATTTGCGCATCGAACCCGGGGGATGCTGGGTATACTCACTGTCGTAGTAAAAAACCAGCTGAGCGCGCAGCCAAGGTGATGCGTAACCTTCAACGGGTACCGTAAAATCTTCACGCATTTCGGGGAATTGGTCAGCATCAAGTAACAAGAAATTTGGCAAGCTCTCAGCCCATGGCCCGTACAGTAAATTGTTCCGCTTAAGGGCGGCGAAGTTTTCACCGTTTGCCCACAGCATATCCACACTGCCGTTGTTCAGGTTTCCCGCTTGCTTCTCAGCTAGAATCCTCGATACCGCCTGAGCCGTATCGGCAAGTTTCACATGCTGCAAATGAATACCAAAGCGCGATTCTACTTCGCCAGCAAGCCACTCCAAGTAACGATTGGTGCGGATCTCTCCACCCCAGGCATTAAAGTAGACAGTTTGATGTTGCGCCTCTTTGACAATGGACAACCATTCTGCTGAATCTTCCTCGACAGCCCAACCTGAGCCGGTTAACAGACATAACACACCCGAAACAAACACTTTTAGCGGTTTTCGAAACACCAACTGGCCTGTCTAATGAACTAGTTCAGGCACTGCTTGGAAAACTTACCCACAACGTCAAAAAATTCCGCTCGTACTTCCTGGATTACTTCTGCAACGGGTCGAACACTATCAATACGACCGGCCACTTGGCCTGTTAGCGTGGTACTGGCTTCCATATCACCGCCAAAGTAGAGGTCAGTTGCTGTTCCAAACTCCGTCATGACATTTTTCCAATTTTGGTGTACTGGAGATTCAGCCGCCGCGGCAAGTTGTGAACGAGTAATCCAACACATGGGGGCTTGCACAATGGGGGTTTCAATACCTAGTAGTTTCGTAACTCGATTTCTAAATGCCATCATCGGCCTCCAAAGTGAAGGCACACTATATCAACGTAAGCCTACTCAACACTACGCAAGTCTGGCAGCTGGACTCACGTCTCACCTTGGGTGTGGGTGGGCAACCACACAGGCTTGCGCGATACCCGCTAGTGCAACAATGTGATTTCCAACTCTACCGAAGATATCCATTCTCCACCGCTCTTCACCAAATCTTTAGAACAATCGCTAATGAATAAGTATTCTTCACTATCTATCTTGCCCACATCACCAATATTTAACCAACCATCATGAAATTTCTCTGGCTACGGATTGTTGTATTACTCGGTACAAATCCAAGGACCCCGAAAGAGAATAGTAACTACAATCGCCCTGTTGAGTCTCGCGAAACCCAGGTTGAAACACGGCTCGAGCGCCGCCTACTGCGTTAGAAGCCATCGACAGCCGGGTGACGCTTGTCTGGGTCGGGTGCTATTCCTCGTGTGGCTACACCTATATATAGTAGTCTTGGACTTCTACTTACGGAAAAGTGCTCATGGAAAAATTGACCGCGGCGTTAGGTAACGGTGTTGATATTGCTTACCTGGAGCGTCCAGGTGGAGAGATACCGCTGGTGCTGCTCCACGGAATCACAAACAACGCTCGAACTTATGAACCATTGTTTGCCGGTATCGACCCACGCTGTTGTGTGTTTGCATTGGATTTTCGTGGTCACGGTGATTCGGCGAAACCTGATTCGCGCTACGATACCGAGGCTTACGCCGACGATGTGCGCCGTTTCATAGCAGAAGTTATTGGGGGCCCCGTGCTCCTACAGGGGCATTCGTTGGGCGGCATGGTAGCGGTTCAAGTTGCGGTGACTGCGCCAGAGCAAGTCTTGGCACTATTTCTAGAAGACCCACCTTTGTATTTCGTCAACAACGTGAGTGAAACTTACCAAGCCGTATTTAATGGTATTGTCTTGATGGCTAAAACGTTGCAGGACGGCAGTCGTAGTTTTGACGACTGGTTTGAGGTGATGGCGAACGCCCCCGATCCTTATACAGGTAAACCAGGGATCGAAGCAGTAGGGGAAGAAGGCATTCGGCTACGATTGGAATCCATCGCTATGATGAAACCCAGGGCTATGGAGGATACCCTCGATCATTCCCTTCGGTGGGATACGGAGCAGGTTATTAGTCACCTGCGGTGTCCGCTGACCATGATCACGGGTAGCCCAGACCTTGGTGCCGTTATTTCTCCCCAAGAGTCGAGCCAAGTAACCGACATTGTCAGCAATAGCCAGGTGCTACAACTCGATAATGTGGGACATTTGATTCACACAGAACAGCCTGACGCTTGGTTGTCTGCGTTGAATGCCTGGGTTACTGCTTACCATAAAAGCTAATGTGGTCATGAGTTCAAGTGTGGGCCCCTTTGAATCGTTTCATCAATTAATTGAAGCAACTTTGTTAAGGAGTTTATATCTTTAGTCCAGAGGTACCACAAAATATGGGATGCTGCGATTTGAAGCTCATAACAATGATGACGTAAGGCAGCATCGAGTAAGTCGCTCTCATTTAAATCGCTAGCCCTAAGCGTACGCTTGTCAATATTAGATGCCTCTATGGTTGGATGCCAACCTCTTCCCCAGAAAGTGCACCAGGACACATCGAATAGAAAGTCACCTTTTACTGAGCACTTCCAAGAAAAAATGGCGGTAACTTTTGAGCAGTCATCGCTCACCAATACATTTTGATGAAGCAGATCGCCATGTACGAGATCTCTACGTTCTGGACAAGCTGGCAACAGAAAGTCGATAGTCGAACAACACTTTGCAAACAAAGCTTTTAGGCGTTTTTCACTTGTTTTGCTCATATCAATACCATCGTGAAAGACTTTTTTATGGTCGACAAGACCTTGCTTTAACCAATCGCGCCAGGTGAAACCGATTGATTTGGCAGGGTCAAACCAAATCACTGGATCCTCGTTACTATTGGGAACTGAGCGCATTGTTGTTAACAATGTATCCAGTGCCTTGCCGATTGAGTCCGCGTCTTTTAATGGCCTTGTTTCAATAAATTCGCCAGAGTGCTTGCAGGAAATAACGAAGTTAAGACCAAGTGCTTTGCCCTGATCCAAAATTTTGGGTATGGGTAATGATACCCGTACAAAGGTCATCGCTGCGGCATCGATGTCAAAACCCGTAGGAGAATCACTCAAACGAAGCACGAACTCTTCGCTGTCAATGCGATAGACGTAAGCCGAAGACCAAAACCCGCCAGACAGTGCTTTGAGGTCGACTGGTTCGGTATTGTAATAAGCTCTCAGCCATTTATTAATATCTTCGATATTGAGATTAGGTTTTTGTGATTCTTTCATGGCGATGCTTTTGCGACGGGTAATAACTCGGTATTTTTGCGAAAACTCTAAGCTACTCGTCTTTATTTTTGGAGAAGGTCTAATAACAGAGGCAAACTTTATCTTAGCAAAATAAGCAAAAGAGGACAGATGAGAAGAGTACCTTTAACCGCTATGTTAAGTCTCGTGAAACCCAGGTTGAAACGCGGCTTTCTGACGGTTGTCTGGGCCGACTTGAAAAATTACTGGGTTGTGAGTTTTCTCGATGCGCGGGGTGGTTGAATTCGGCCGATGGCACTTGGCACTGTCTTACAAAACTATATTGAAGGCTACTTGTCGCGATGCGTATTAGGAACGGCGCAGTCATTCGAGTTGGAACACAAGTACTACCCCAAAAAATGGAGGGCTTGGGGGCTGCTGCATACAGCCCCTATACCAAAGGATGCGTGCTGTTAGAACACGTATTGAAATCGGGCAGCGTAGATATCCAAGTCATCGTTGCCGACAAAGTCACCGTCACCATCAGCGTTGGCATCATTGTCCACATTGATGTAGTTAAACCTGAAGATAAAATTGTTGTTGAGGTACCAGTTAAGTCCGAGCGTGAGGTTTCTGGCACTACCACCCAAGATGTCCGCACCCGCATCATTGAGATCTAACTCGCTGATGCGCGCAACGAGTTCAAATGCACCAAGAGAAGATGTTGGCAATACGGGTCCAAATTCACTATCGAATACGTTGTACTGGCGTTCACCACCTGAAAGTAGCCACGCGCCTTTGATATACCAACCACTGAACTCCGGATCTAATCCGTCTGGCGTATCAGATTTTGTCTGCATATACTCGCCTTGCAGATAGTAAGGACCCTTTTTCGCTGCAAGCTCGAAACCGTGAGTAAACATAGAATCGGCATCAAATCTGCCCGTATTGAGATATCGAGTGCCATCATCGTCAGGACCGAAAGCCCTAAGTATGCGAGTCTCCGGTCTGGCGCGAAGGCGGAATCTGTCACCGTCATCGGCTTGCGGGACTTCTCGTTTGACGTTAAAACCGAGATGAATCACGCTGCCACCACCGTCTCTGATGAGGGGTCGGAACACGCCTCTAGCAGACCAGCCAAAACGTTCACTCTGTCCTTCGTCCGCGGCGTTCACCTGCCACTCATCGCCAAAAAAGGTGGCTCCAATCATATGCTTCTGACCCCAATGCAGAGCACTTACCCCTATCCGCCTTGAGGGGCTAAAAACATCGGAAACCATAGATCTTTCGATAAGATTGACCCAGCGCGATGTCGTTACCTCGTCCATACTGAAATGCGGCTTGTGATTACCGAGCTTGATAACGGTATTGGCAATGCCTTCATAGGAGATCCATGCATCTTTGACATCAAACGCGCCGGTTTCGTCAGCAAAATCGAGATCTAATTCACCCGCCCAGTCTTTATAAAACCGACCTTTAACCGCCAGGCGTAAGCGTCGAAATCCGGTGTCTACTTTTACGTCATTTTCAGTTGCCGCATCTCTGGAGTTGTCGATATACCCAGTGTCCAGCATAATTCTACCGTCAATGGTGTACTTGATATTCTGATCCTGTGACTCAATGGTCAGATAGCTATCTCGCAGTTTTGTCTCGAGTGCCACAGCTTGCCGGCCAACGGGCTTGGTTTCATCATAATTATCCAACACTTCGACCGCAGTCTTTGGCAACGCACCAACCAAATTGGCTAGGCGCTCATTTTCTGCACGACTCTGTTTCAGCTCTTGCTGCACATCAAGCAGCATCTGATAAATTTCACTATTGGACGGCTCCTTATCAGTGGTTGCTGCTAAGACACTACTCATCGGAATCAACGAAACCCAGAAAATCACAAACAGTTTGTTTAGTTTCACTCTATGTCTCCCCATCGATTATCAATATCAATGCGCACAAACAATCTGCGCTTACGCAGAAGCTAGCCCATTGGTTAGAACAACATTGTGTGTGATATCAATCTCTCACCCCAAAATGATCCCCACCGACAATTCGCACCAATGTCACAGATCACACCAACGTTCATACTTTTCGAACTTTCAGTATGTACGAATTAGTCGGGGCTCACAATAGAGAACGTCTTAGGTCCGGCAAATATTAACCGTTCGAATGAAGTAGCATCTACTGCGCGCGGCCCAACCGAACGTCTCTGAACACTGAAATTGTTGCCAGATCACGACAATTACTGCCTTACAGTGGCCACGGACAAAGTTAACTTGTGTGCAGACAGGAGCGTAACAGACAACTTTCAAATATGGTTATCTTGACGTCGCTAAAATAAAACTAACCTATTCGTACATATCGAACTAAATTCGCAAGACCAACTGCAGTATTATCCGCCTGATCGCCCTAGTCCAGAGAGGTCATAGCGCTTCAATAAATAGCGGACGCCTTTGTCCATAGCGTAATTCGGAACCAAACGGAAATCTCTAGCCAAATACACCATTTGGCGTGTAACCGAGCCACTTCATCCAGGTTTCCGCCCACACAATAATCATTCCCCAGGCAATAAATAACATAGTGACGCCAAACTTTGCGGTATCTCGCCAACTGTAATGATCCGTGACATAAAGGAGTGCTGCCGGTTTGCTGTTAAACGGCAGGGCATAAACGTGCTCAATCAAGAGCGCGACCGGTAATGCCAGACTCAATATGGGATAACCAAATTTTTGTGCGGTACCAATAGCAATGGGTATAAACACCAAAGTTCGCATAGTTTTGGATTGAAACACTAAAGAACTGAAAATCATCAATCCGGTCAGGGATAAAAACAGCACTGAAAAAGGCGATTCATCTGAGAACCCCATGGCAGTAAATGCCGCATCCACCACAAGATTTGGCAGGTCGGTTACTGTGAACCCGGCACCGAGTGTATAGGCACCCGCAGAAAACAACATGAGATGCCAGGGAATGTCTACATCGTTCCATTTCACAATGCCGATACCTGGCATCAGCGCCACAATAGCACCCATGAACGCAACCGAGGTTTTACTGATATCGTGGTAAGAGTCTGTAACCCAGAGTCCCAACACCACGACCAGAATCAACACCGCTTTGTACTCGATAAACCGCATGGCACCCATGGACGCTAATTCCTCGCGCAGGCGATCCAACCCACCTTCGAGCTGCGGCACAGATTCTTCCTTACGTACGCGAAAAAACACCTTTGAACCAATAAACCAGGCAAGCAGAATGTTGATAATTGCCAGTGGCAAGGCGGCCTCCATCCACCGGTAATAGGCAAAATCTGCCTCCCACAACATCGCCCCCGCAATCAGTGATCCTGCGAGTAAATTAGCTCCTGAGCCGGTTATAAAAGCACCTGCGGCGATATTGATCTGATACAGGTTTTGTAACAGCAGATTGCGGCCGAAATTATTTTTTTGTTTGCCACCTCTTGCGCCATACACCGCCGCAACTACCATAAAAATGGGCAGCAGTATGGTTGCCTTGGCGGTAGTCGCCGAAATGAACAGCGACAAGACGATGTTAATGACTATAAAACACACGAAGATCGAAGTGGTATTTCTCCCAAAAGTGACGACCGACCAGATAGCAAATCGTTTTGCGACATCGGTTTTTACCAGCATGCTGGCCAATATAAACGACAGGATGTTCAACCACATAACCGGGTGGCCCAATTGTGCGTAGGCTTCTCTCTCAGGGATCACTCCCGTCAAGATGAGTGCCAGAATAACCAGTAACGAGGTTAGATAATTGGGAATTGCCTCAGTTATCCAGAGAATAATACCGGCAATAAACACCGCTAACATGGCCACATTGATCTGAGAGAACTCAGCCGTTCCCAACTCAAGGAGACGTGCTGTTGCCCTGGTACCTAAAATAGCCGGGTCAATTGAGTGCAGAAAGGGAAGGTCTACAACATACAACAACAGCAGGAACGCAATGATCGCCAGTGGTATACCGACCAGTTCCATGCCTCGCTCGAAACCGCTTTTCTTGCGTGGTGGTAATTTTTCTATCCGATAATTATTGGTGTTTAGCGGGTCGGATTCAATGTCATCTTTGTTCATCGCGCGCCATTACCTAAACATTTATTTGGCTGTGTTCCTCAATGAAGACCGATTGAGTTTTTCCTAACAGATCAACTGTCTCCCCAGGTTTTAAAAGGTTCTTTCATCAGCATTGAATTGTAGTAGCGCACATCCCCGGTCACCTCTTCACCAAGCCAACTCGGTTTTTCAAAGTGTTCACCCTCTGCTTTGAGCTCTACTTCTGCAACTACCAGACCACCGTTGTCGCCATAAAATTCATCGACTTCAAACAGGTGCTCACCATTTTTAACCAGGTATCGAGTCTTGTCGATCATGCCGGGCTCGCAAAGTTCAAGCAGTTGTTCTGCTTCACCTTCTGGAATTTCCCGTTCCCATTCATAACGCGATGCCCCCGATGCGTTCCCGATGCCTTTAATCGTAATAAATCCTTTTTCACCTTTTATCCGAACTCTTACCGTGCGTTCGGGTACTGAACAAAGGTACCCTTGTACGATCCGTTGGGAAGCGTGTGACGAGGATTTAAAGTCGCCAGTAATCAAAAATTTACGTTCAATTTCATTTGCCATAACGATGCCTTAAGTATTTATTGATTAATTTGCAAACGGAAGGTCTTTCCAACCAATGACTCGTTTGATTGCTTGCAGGTAATTGATATTTGCCACACCTTGCAAATGCAAATCGTCGATGGTTCGTAACACATCTTCAATTTCGGTTGATTCGGAGTTAATGGAAACCAATCGAGCACCATTAATAAGCACAGTGGCCAACTCACATAGGGTGTCATTTACCATATAACCGAAACGATGCTTCGAAACTTTAACAGCCTGAAGATCCGGATGGTCAGCAACCAACGAGAGAAATTCGTCGGTGGTGTAAGATTCTTGCGAGAACTCTGGCATATCAACCTGAAATGCGGAAAACACCTCATTTTCCAGAACCTCGCGTGAAATCGGAAATTCACCTTTCATCAGAGGGTTCCATTGCTCCAGGCCATCTAGAGTTTGCACGTAGGTCTTAATGTCCATTTTTCCGTCGCGAATCTTGGTGTTATTTATGTCGTTGGTAGCAGAAGTTATGTATATTTCATCTGAAAACCGCTCCCAGACTTTCTCTGGCACAGGAGCTGAAAGTCGACCCATGCGAAACGCGGCGTCGTCAAAGTTTTGCCCGAAACTTCGAAATTCAAACCGCGGCTTCGACTCCACCCCGATTTCCATTTTATCTTTAGCCATTTTTGTTCTCCTTAGTTTAAAAAATTAAAGGCTATTAACCTTATAAAGCTGGTATTCAGCCTTTTGCTCGATTACTAAATTTGTTATTCGGTCGCTCCTGCTATTTTGGTAACTGCAAATACTCGCTCTATCAACGCCAGTTCAGATCGAACCTCTCGGTTGTGCGCTTTGTTAATTATTGTTCCCTCTTTCAAGCGCCACTCCGGCTCGAGATCTGCCAACTCTCCTTCCAGTTGCCAGCTATGCACATATTTCCTTCCATTTAGCTGATGCAAGGCCAACAATTGTGCAGTGCTGAGGGCATCTCTAAGTTGCGAATCAATTTTGGTTGAATCGATATGCGCGGACTGAAGTTTTGACAAATGTAATACGCGATCAAGCTGTTCTGGTGACAAATGTATTTTTTCACCAACACCGCTATTGAACGCGCTGGCTGACGAGAAGAGGTCATCTTCAAACTGAATTAGACTCGCCGTGGGAATTCCTTCACTTTCTAGTTTTTCCACCACCGCATGGCTGATTTTATAATTAATCGGTATTTGAACA